>JABSRF010000021.1 GCA_013215275.1 Oligoflexales bacterium
GTTTCGAAGGGTACTAAAAAGTCCCATATTACAAGGATCATCATAACCTAAACGACATTTTTTGATGGAAACTTCTGATTAAGCCATTTGATAGTTTTGATGCAGTGGCAACTGGTGAAGCCGATGTTACCATAGGCACTCCCATGTACTGGCCAAAGATCAGAGCATTTCATTTTTTTTCCAATATACCCTTTGGTCTTAACGCGATTGAAGTGTCGTCTTGGTTGCGTTTTGGTGGTGGGCAGGAACTTTGGGATGAGGCTTATGCATCCTATGACTGTAAGCCTTTTCTAACTGGAAGCACTGGGGTTCAGAAGGGAGGCTGGTTTAACAAAAAAATAAATGATATCAATGATTTCAAAAACCTTAAGATGCGTATCAGTGGATTGGGAAAAGAGGTGTTGAAAAGAGCAGGAGCTGAAACGGTCTTGCTACCACTGTCGGAAGTTCCGAAATCTCTTTCGAGTGGAAAGCTTGAGGCTGCAGAGTTTATTGTTCCTGTCGATGACTTGCGGATTGAGATGTTCAAGTCAGCAAAGTATTATTATTGGCCTGGGTGGCATGAGCCCTCATCGATTGTTGATTCCACAATAAACAAAAAAGTTTGGGAAAGCTTACCTTCTGATTTGAAAGTTGTTGTCCAGCAAACTTCATCAGATGCATTTCTTTTTATGTTGGGTAACTATTTTCATAAGAACTCGCAGGGGCTTGTATCGCTTGTCAAAGAGCATAATGTCAAGCTAGAGCATTTCCCGAGCAAGGTCCTAGGGAGGCTTGCAAAGCTGACTAAAGAGGAGCTCTTAGATATTGCAAGTGATAGCAAACTGTCCAAGCGGATTTACGATTCATATACCAATTTCAGATCAATGGCTGTTGGCTGGAGTCAGATTGGGGAAGAGGGTTTCTCAAGTGCTCGATCTAAGGTTTCTACATTCTGAACTGATCACAATCAGCGAGTTTTTTATAATTGTTGCCAATGGCTAATCATATCCAAATTTTCCTTTCCAAGGGAAAATACAAAGATTGGCCACCAACTGGAGCGATCACTATAAAAAACTTTTTTCGATTTAAAAAACTCCACATCCTCACTTTGACGTAGCAATTGTCTAAGGATGTATTTACGTTTCAAAAAAGGTGTGTCGAGGACTGTTAAGCCTATGTTTGCAGCCCGATACCCAATCAAACGAAAATCAATGATCGATGCAGCTTGTGCAGGAACAAAGTACTGGCTTCCTTCGATCTCATTTTGTAACTTGCTCGGTATTTCTTGGTAAGAGCCAATAAAATCAGCGAAAAATGAATCCTCCAAAAATGTATCCCAAGGGCTGATTAGCTCCTCGGATCTCCATTCATGAGTTCCTATCAGTGGAATCTTTTCAAGGCCATGGTATTTAAACAGCTTAACGAAAAATCTGACCATATGGAAATTATCCGGGAGAAATATTGCATCGACCTCAACTTTAGGACTTAGAATAACGTTTTTGGGGTTAAATGGCACCCCTTCCTCTTCTGCTTGTTCTTTGGCATTTTTTAATAGTTCTTGATACTCTTCTGGCCTATGCTCAGGAAGAGCTTGGGTTATTTCTGCAACAGCGTGATCCATTGATTCGTAGTTTCCTGGAGTATAGACAAGCTCCTGTTTAATACTAATTTCTTGCTTTTCGAGAAAATCCTCGAGCAATGCAATGATTCTGTCAGATTTACCATTATCAGGCTTTAGGATGGAAATGCTTTCGATCCCCCTGTGCTTGCTTTCCAAAGCGAGTGCTTTTGCTTGGTCGAATTCATTTGGATATATCTGAAGAGTATAAGGGTTTGCTTCGATCACCTCCTTGTCCTTATTAAGAAGGAGCATAGGCGTCCAGAGCTTATCACTATAAGGTGCAATTGCATTTGCTTCATCCAAACTTAAACCACCGATGACAATGGAAACTTGATCGTAGAAGACTAACTCTGCTAGAGCATGTAAGGAGCCTTGAGGGGTGCTGGTACTATCTTTGATGATGATTCGTTTTCTATTTTTTTTTGGTTTTTCAGCTCTGGCTGTCTTGATTCCATAGAGAACCGCTTTTCCGAACGCAGCATGCTCTCCGGTTAAGGGAAGGATAATCCCTAGGGTTTCATTATGGATATTGAGGGCTTTCGTTGCCAATGTGATTGTTTTTTCATAGGTTGGACCGGAGCAGTGGGATGGGGTTAGCTGAGACATGAGAAACGGGTTGTTCTCCATAGCCTCATTGCTTGCAAGGTATTCTTTTAGCTGCGCTAGAGCTGGAGAAATCTTGGTCACAAGACGAATGCATGCTTGCAGATCGGACCTACCACGACTTTTTACCTTGATCTTTTGCGGCCTTGCAGTGACCTTCATGACTGACGTAAGCTCTTCCATCGTAAGCGGCTCTGGCCTTGGAATCACAAGCTCCTCGGAGGGAACGACACAACCTGAGCATAAGCTGCCGATAAAGAGGATACAAATAAGGCTTTCCTTCATGGTAACCAGCATTCCTTAGTTGAGGCTATTGAACCAATGGATTTCTAAAACTCTTGATGGTGCTGAACTCTTTGATCGGGGTATCGGTTTTTTCCGGAAGGGATTCTTCCAGAAACCACATTTTTAAGCCTTCTTCGCTGGGCACCCCTGATTTAACATTGACGCGCACAGCTTTAACGCCTTCTGGAGCTTCGAAAGGAGAACTAGGGTTGAGTTCTTGTGCGTTTTCAATAAAATCTGCCCAAATTGGAAGCGCTACGGTACCACCTTGGGTGTTTCCATAAATTGGGCTAGAATCATCGCTACCAACCCAAGTGACCGCAACTAAGTTTGATGTAAATCCTGTGAACCAATTGTCTTTAGACTCATTTGAGGTGCCTGTTTTACCAGCTGCAAGCTTACTTAGGTGGCTAAACTTCCATCCAGTGCCTCGCATAAGAACCTGCCTGAGCCCTTGGACGGTTAGGAAAGCAACCTGGGGGCTTAGCACTTGCTCTGAGCGTTCTTCGGGTGGGGATGCTTTGTAAAGAATCGCTCCCGTGCGGTCTTCGATATGACGAATCCCAACCAGTTCAGTGAGAACCCCATTGTTCGCGAAACTACCATTAACTCGTGCCAAATCAAGTAAGGTAAGCTCTGAAGCACCGAGCATGGTGCCAAACTCTGACTTCATGGGAGAGCGTACCCCTAGTTTTTGGGCATGCTCTAGGACAGCCTGCATTCCCAGCTTTTGCCCTAATTCAAGGGTCGGCGCGTTCATAGAACGGTAAAATGCCCGTAGTAAGGTTGTTTGGGTCATATAGTCCTCTTGAGGAGAACGAGGCCTATAGTTTCCAGCAAGGCTAATGGGAGATACATAAATGACATCATTCCACCTTGAGCCCAAATTCAAGGCTAAGCTGTAAACAATAGGCTTGAAGGCTGAACCAGGCTGCCTTTTGGCTTGAACAGCCCGGTTGAATTTTGAGTTTTGGTAGTTTCTTCCGCCCACCATAGCAAGAAGTTCACCAGTCTGAGGATTGGTAACCGTCATGGCAACCTCAAGTTTGAACTTTTTTAGGTTTTTTTCCCTGTCTGCCGGAGGGTGATCTCGGTCTATTTCTATTTTCTCAAGGAGTTCTGATTGCTTCGCAATAGCCTGCTCAGCTAAATTTTGCAGCTGTGGGGAGAGGGTGGTGTGTATACGCAGCCCCTTATTCTTTATGTTTGCAGAGTCCAAAAGGTTTTTTGCTTTTTCCCTTATATAATCGACGAAATAGGGAGCTTTAGCGCCGTAAAGCGAGCGGTAGGACTGATAATTGAGGGGCTTATGTGCCCAAAAGCGTGCCTGTTTCGGGCCGATAAAGCCAGCTGCGCGCATGGAGCGAAGAACATGCCTCTGTCTTTTTTTTGCTCTGTTTGGAAAGCGGTGAGGGTTATAGCGACTTGGAGACTGAAATAAGCCTGCGATTAACGCAAGCTCATGCAGCTCGAGGTCATTTAAAGGCTTATCAAAGTATCTTTTTGCAGCAGCTCCCACCCCATAGGCACCGTCGCCTAAAAACAAGGTGTTAGTATAAATTTCCAGTATCTTTTCTTTAGAAATAAGCTTTTCAAGCTTTAAAGCCAAGCTAATCTCTTTTATCTTGCGGCTTATTGTTTTTTCTTTAGGAAGAAGAAAGTGCCGCACTAGTTGCTGGGTGATTGTGCTGGCCCCTTGAGTGAATTGCCTACGGTTTGAAGACAGATAGACCCAAGCTGCTCTCATCATACTCTTGGGGTTTAGACCATTGTGGTCGAAGAACTCTCTATCCTCCGTGGCAATGATGGCATTGATTAGATTAGGCGGTAGCTTTTCATAGGGGGTATAGATATGGTAGTTGGAGAATATTTCTCCAATTTTATTACCTTCGCGGTCATAGATTAGAGTATTGTCAGTTGCCTTCCAGCTTAAAATTGGAGCGAAGCGAGCTTTATTAATCGAAAACATCCCGAACTCGTCCAAGTAGTAAACTGCGCAAACTGTCATAATTGCTGAAATTAACAGCCCCAAAACCAAAGTGATTCGTAGTAAGCTTGCAAGAGGCCCTTTTGCCCGAGGTATGATGCGGTATCTTCTTAGAAAGGAGATAAAAGTTGCCCAGCCAGACTGGTCTTCAGGTAAGGGTGGCAAGTCTCTAAATCCTTTATAATTCATGCTGCGGTCTTTTGTTGCTGCTGGTCTTTTGATCTAGGGTGCTATGAAATGCATAGCGAGGCCTGCATACTCACAATTGGTGAATACTTAGACACATGCGTCTAAAGCTATTTTAAAGGGTTTGATGATCTTTGTCGCTGGGAGCAGGTAGGCAAAGAACGTTAGTTAGTTTATTCTATTGATTTTAATCATGTTTGTTGGACGCATTGCATTGATAGGGATACCTGCAGTAATTACAATGCTGTCACCTTTTTGGACGATGCCTAAACTTTTCAGCAGCTGAGGCAAGTCCTGGAGCAGAATGTCAGTGTTATAAAACAGCGGATTCTTCATGCCAAAGACTCCCCAAGTAAACCCAAGCCTTTGAATCACATCCTCCCTTGGTGAGATTGCGATGATAGGAGTGTTGGGTCGCCAGCTGGACATGATCCTAGCAATAGAGCCGGTCAGGGTCAGGCAGACGATAGCCCTGGCTTCAAGGGAGTCGGCCGCCTCGCAGGCTGCCCTAGCAATGGCTTTATGCTCCTCCCACTCTGCATCACTACTTGCAGACTGATTGCTAAAGCGTTTAGTTTTGTTGTGCGGCCATGATTCAACCTCATTAATGATTGAAGCCATCTTTTGAACACATTCTACAGGGTATTTTCCGGCAGCAACCTCAGCAGAAAGCATGACACAGTCTGCGCCTTCAAGGACGCCGTTTGCAACATCCGTTACCTCAGCAAGGGTAGCCCTTGGGTTTTGAATCATGGATTCTAGCATCTGGGTAGCAATGATGACTGGCTTAGCATTGCGGCCCGCTGCATCGATGATTTTTCTTTGATATATTGGAACCTTTTCGACCCCTGCTTCAACGCCTAAGTCACCCCTTGCAACCATAAGGCCGTCGGCTACCTTCGCAATTTCATCGATTGCTGCAACTGCAGACATTTTTTCAATTTTTGCAACAACAGGAATATCTGAGCCCAGTGCCTTGATCATATTTTTGCACTGCATGACATCTTGAGGGGTCTGGACGAAAGATAAAGCAACAACATCCACCTGGCTACGGATACCAAAAAGGAGGTCATGGCTATCTTTTTCGGTGAGGGCTGGTAATGATAGAAGCGAGTCAGGGAAGTTGACCCCCTTGCGATTTTTAAGTAGCCCGCCTTCCTTAACAACCACCTCAACTTCTTTCTCTTTTACGGCCGTAATTTTTAAAATAAGCAGCCCATCGTCCATCATGACGGTTTGGCCAACTTTGACATCGTTCACCAGATCCTTGTAGTCGATTGGGATGACCTTAGGGTCTATCTGCTTGGTACCATACTGAAGTGCGTAAGATTCGCCTTCCTTGAGCGTCATAGCGCCTTCAAGCAATTGCCCACACCTAACTTTAGGGCCTTGTAAGTCCTGCAAGATGGTGACATGGCGGCCGGTTTCTTTTGCAAGGCGCCTTAGTTTTTCAATATTGCTTGCATGTGTTTCGTGATTGCCGTGAGAGAAGTTTAAACGCGCAATATTCAGGCCTGCTTCTAAAAGCTGTTTGAGGGTTGCTTCGTCAGAAGAAGCAGGACCCAGAGTGCCGACAATCTTGCAGCGTCTGATTGGTTTTCTTTCACTGAAATCACGCATACCTTGGACGGTAGGAGTTGGATTTAGGGCGGTGTCGGTGTCTGTCATAGTTTTCTTTGCTGACCTCTTTGCTAGAGAGTACGCTAAACGAAGCTATGCCGATTCTTTTTTTAGGAGAATTGCGTCTGAAAGAAAGAAGCGAAACATATACCCCGCTGACGACATGGTTCTTGTCCTCATAAACCTACGATTAAATAACTTTATGAGGAACCAAAGTCTATAAGGAATTGGATAAGTATTGAACCCACTGATATGGTTCAAAACGGTAAGTTTATAACCATCTAATATAAATGGTAACTTGTCGATGCCTGAACGTAATAAGGACATCAGGTGGAGGCTTAAAAATATCAAGGTCCCTTCGCGGTTTTCTGTAAACGCAAATGCTCCTTCAAGAAACATTTTTATACCGTCCAAGGAATACATGGGATCAATGAATACAAGGCGGTAGTCTTGGATAAATTCTTTAGGTGGGGTTTCCCTTATATCATGAATTAAAGTTTTTAGTGGTAGGTCAAGCTCTTTAGCTAGTGACTTTAAGTTTTTGCATATCAATGGGTCAATATCCACAGAACACACGTTGGTGAACCCTGCCTTTGCCAATTCGATTCCAATTAAATCATCGTCACCAAGTACAAGGATTGGATCAGATTTTGAGCACAGGTTCTTTGCTTGTTCGACACGTTTCCTGGCAGTTGATAGGGTGCAGGGCTGCTGGTTATGCTTACGATTTATATGGGAGTTTACCGAAAAAGAGGTAGAATCACCAATTTTACTTTCGGATAATATTAATTCATTTCTTAACGTTTGATCGTGAACAATGTCGACTATATCTTCCCAGGGGCATCCAATGAATTTCTGAATTGTGTATTCAGGCCTCACTAAATTGACTATGAAGCGTAAGAGTTTAAAGCTAAAAGGAGGAGATTTTTTCTTTAATTTCTCAATCTCCTGTTTGTCTTTCTCACTGACTAGATCGCTGCAAATGTGCAGACAATTACGCTCCCAGTTAGGGAGCAAACTTTGATAAGAAGCTTCCATTTTAGTCCTAGTGTAGTTTTAAACTTGCGACTTGTTTGAATTTTCAAATGATCCTAAAGCCTATTGTAGACGCTTAGGCTTGCAGGAAAAACCTTTCATATCTAATTGATAGAAAGCGGTTAAAGTCAAAGGGTCTTGCTCAGTAGATTTGCCAGTTCTGGACGATTTAATAAATTTATTCATAGCTCCGACTAACGTTCCAGACCCTTGTAAAAAGTTGGCGGTATTGTTGAAAGCTATGAATAGTGTTATTGGAAGAGTCATATCAGGACGTTATAAGATCATCGCGTTAGCTGGGCAGGGTGGAATGGGGAAGGCTTACAAAGCAATCCCTTGCTTGGCCCCTGCTGAGACTGTGGTGATTAAGCTGATATCTCATCGTAGCGACTTAAGCAAAGTGGATGAACTCCATCGTTTTCAAACGGAGGCAGCTCACTTAAGCAAGTTGTATCACCCTAACATCGTGAGCTTTTATGAGTTTGGGATCCTTGAGGAAAATTCGGATCTTGATGGTTTTAGTTATTATCTTGTTATGGACTGGGTGGATGGAGAAAGCTTAAAAGAATACATTGAAAAAAAGGTCAATGATCTGAGTTTCTTCTTTGAAATTGGTATGCAAGTGGCTCTGGCTCTTGATTATACTCATCGCAAAAACATTATTCATAGGGATCTAAAACCTTCCAATATCATGGTTCGCAAGGTTAGCTCTTACCCAAGAGGTGTTGAAGCCGTTATCCTAGACTTCGGCATAGCACGGCTTCGACAATCAATGCACTTTATGGGAGACCTTAGAGGAAGCTCCAAAGGAGATCAGATCGGCACACCTCTATATATGTCCCCAGAGCAAACTGGTTTTAGCAATTATCGTCTGGATAATAGAACGGATCTGTACTCCCTCGGCTGTATATTGTTTGAGCTGATTTCAGGGCGCCCTCCCTTTTTCCGAGGAGGGCGTGTTCAAATTCTTAAAGAGCACTCACGCTCAAAGCCTCCTTCTTTGAAGTCTCTCGTTCCCAACATTCCTGCAGATATTGACCATATTATCGCTAAGCTACTCGCTAAAAATCCTGATGATCGCTACCAGTCTGGTATGCAGCTCTATTTGGACCTAAAACACCTGTCTAGCAGACCTTTGGAATCCTCAGCAGATACGGCCATACGGTCCGGTGTATTGGGAGCTGTGAAGCAAAATGGCAACGCTGACTTGGTTAACACGGAGCAAAAAAATCAAGTCTTGGGTTTAGTTTCAGATCACAAGGGCAGTGAAAAAAGAGGCATGATTGTTTGTGTTCAAAGCAAGGGAGGGGGTGGCAAGTCTAAACTGCTAGAAGTTCTGCAAAAAGAGCTCAAGCTACAAAAAACCGGGTTCATCAGTGGCGAGTTTTTAGACTATGCATCATCTTTGCCATTTCATGTGATTTCCTCTGCATTTAATGACTTTATTGAGTATCTTGAAGTATCTCAAGAAGACGTAGATAACCTTTGTTTTGAGGCGAAAAAAAGGATTGGAGATGAGCTTAGTTTACTTTGTGCCTTGGTGCCCAAGTTACGCAAGTATTTTCCCCATATCGAACCGCTAAACCTAAATACTCTCACGGAAGAAAAAAATTTTCAAACTCTTGTAAAAGTCTTTGCAGATTTCTTGAAGTGTATTGGGATTATCAAAAAAAGTCTAGTTTTCATGTTTGATGACTTGCATAAAGCTGATGATTTTAGTGTTAAGCTTCTCGATGTATTTGTAAGTTACTCAAATACGCAAAATTTTGTTTTGATCCTTACCTACCACCCATATTTTCTATTTCGAAAACCGCTAGTGTCAGAGTTTTTAAAAAAAATCCAACAGCTGAAAAGGAGATTTTTTCCAATAGTTTTAAAGCCTTTTTCGTTAAATGAAAGTAAGGCATTTGTCGAAATTAAGTTGGGCTTAGATGTTTTTGAACTTGATATAGATAGAATCTACAAAGTTAGTAAGGGAAACCCAAGATACCTTGCTAATATTTGTCAGACACTTATGGCTGGTAGCCGTTTTTATGTTGAAAACGGCCGTTTAAAAGCTCGAGTTGATCTGGAGGAGGCTCTAAACAATGCTCGCTTAAGCTCTATTGAACAATGCCTCATGTCCCTTGAAGAATATAGCGCGGATGAATGGGCTGTCTTGGAAACACTGAGTGTCTTAGGAGAAAGGTTTACCGATCCTCTGGCACTGGGGCATACCTCACTTGGGCAAAGGTTGATCGACAATACAATCGAGAGGCTACAAAAAGATGGTATCATAAGCGCCTACGAAAAGAGCCGTTTTGGGGAGATGGTTTTAAGCTTCCAATTCTCTCATTACCACTTGCGCCAGTTTATCTACAGTGGGATTGAGCAGGCCAGTAAGCGTCAAGTTCACCTCACTATGTTAGAGTATTATTTAAGTGATCGTGACGCTCCAAGTACTGAAACTCTTAGCTCAACTTGTTATCACGGACTTCCGCTTTTACATAATTTAAATGACCTATCTTTTGAAATTAAGCTTAGGCTTTGCAAGGCGCTTTCTAAACTGGGTGAGGTATGGACACGGTCAAATAAGTTTCTTCGTGCTCAGATGGTCTATCAGAGTGCACTTGGTCTTGCGATAAATTTTCCGGAACAATATGGAGAGCTGAAGAACGAAATCAACCTGTCCCTTTGTGACCTGTGGTTTAAGACCAAATCTTGGGATGAGATTATTCTCTTAGGTGAAAAGGTCGTGAATCAAAGCATCGATTCACGATTTAGTATCCTCCTGCAAAAAAAATACTTAGTCCCAGCCTATCTCATACAAGGAAGGTATCTCAAAGTAGCTCGACTAGGAATGCTTAGGTTAGAAAGCCGAAAACTACTATCACAGTCACTGAAATATAGGCTGGCCATAAGGTTTTTGAAGGATATAATCTTTCTTCGTAGCGAAAATTTTCTTATTCAAACTCTCTTGTTATCACTTAAAACTGAAAAACCCACTGATGAGGAGCACAAAGATAGTTCAATTTGCTTGGATTTGTGGTGGCTACAGGTTTTGCAAGAGGTCCATTTGAACTCGCGAATACTGAAATGGCTGCCGTTTCACCTTGCTGCCATAAGGCTAGTTAACACACAAGCCTATGACAGCTTGTTAATTGTCAGGATGTTGGCATTTAGAGCAGTCTTGTGGGGCCAAAATAATCAGTTTGATCGTGCAAAAAGAATTCTTCATCTACTGATTGATCTTTCTTATTCTGAACAGAACAAACAAATGATAGGATATTGCAGTCTAATTAAAGGTTTAGTGATTGATTATGACCTCAACCACTACGGTGATCTAAAGTTACATCTGCAAGAAGGGTTAAGGTATTTAAAGCCTATTGATCATCCCATATTGGTACCGAAAGCCTTATGTTTAAGGGCATTTTTAGCTATTTTAGCTGGTAAATTTTCAGATGCCGATAAGATCCTTAGCAGACAAACACTCATAAACAAAGGCGGAGATGTAACCAAGTTACTTTGTGGAGCATTGCAGGTTTTTATCTACTTTATTAGAGGAAGAAGGGATTTACTGGTAACCTATGGGGAGCAATGCCTATCAGAAGGAAAGAGCCTGAGAGAAGCGGGTACTTTTGAAATGTACTTTCTTATTATTTCAATGTTTATGGAATATGCTAAAGGAGATGTGCATAAGACCAGGGAATGCTTCTTAAAAATATCTACCTACTTTTCAGAAGTGGTAAATAGCCCATTTTTGTTTACTTTTGAAAGAGATTTTGTGAGTTTGATAATTTTTTGTATCCCAATGTTTTTTGAGCAAGAGCATCAAAGGAAGCTGATGCGACAAAAGGAAATGCAAAAACTATTAAAATCCCTTAAATCACAGGTCGTCTACAAAAAGCAAGGGGAAAGGGATATCTTCTTTCTTCTAAAGGCAAAGGTGTTAAGTGATCTAGGGAACCGTTCAGGGAAAAAGTTTTTTGAAAAAGCACTTAAAATTGCGTTCATGCTAGGCAATGATTTAATAGCTTGTTTTATTTATCTTTGGTATGGTTTGAACCTAGAAGACCTTGGCTCAAAAAAACAAGAATACATATACGAGGCTTATAAGCTTGCTTGTGACAAGAAGTTTGTCATGTTGCAATCTTATATTGAGAGTTTAATAAAAAATGAACCAGCTTTTTATGATCATCGAATTCTCGAGTCGACCTTTGTAGATGCGTCGCTGCCATTCAACACCTATCCAACCAGCATGGCTTTAAATCACCTTGCCTACATTAGTAAAAGTTTTGTTGAAGGGTCTACCTATATCCATTCTCTTAGCAATAGCTTAAAATCGCTGCAAGAAGCTTACAAAGGTGGTCGCATTTGTATTATGCTAGCTAACCACAGTGAGGATGAGATTATTCTTTATCCGTATGCTCGAGAGGAAAATTCAAAGAAAAAACTAATATGGGAATATTTGCAGCCCTTCCAAAGTATTGAAGCATCCAGTTTTTTACCTTCTGCAGCGCTTTCTATCAACATGACCGTCGAAGAGTTTCCACAAGATGAACTTGACTTTGGCGAGACTAGCTTGGGCGAAGCGCATCAAGAAGCTCAGGGCGCCGAAAGGTCCCCTTCCAATGTCGAGCAAACCCTTGTCTCACTAGAAAATGAGAGCGAACAAGAGAAAAAAACAAGCCTCGATGCCTATGTTCCTATTCAATCCTCGTCTGGTAATTTGGGAGTATTATTAATGCGCCAAGTTCCTGAATACTTCTCCCAGGCTCATATGAGCACGAGTTCTAAAGAACTTGATTTATTTGGGGCCCAACTGGGTTTAGTCATAGAGCGCGACTTTTATTCCAAACAAAGCACACCCTATTCAGATCAGTGGCTCAGTCATTCAATTGAATCTGTTCCCTGGTTGAGGCTTTGGAATTTTGGTAAGCTGCCAAATAGTCAGATCAGTGCTTGGTCTTTGGGGCTTGCGATGCCGAATGAGCAATACCTTATTGTCTTTTGCAGCTTGCAAGGAGGGGAGCGTGCCGAGAGGCAGCAGGTTAGCTCGATGTTATGGCATCATACTTTAGTGATGCAAGTCCTTCTTAAGAGTCCAGATAGCGCCTTAAGTATCGAGTACTTTCGAGATCAATTTGCAAGCTTGCTTAAACTGACTCCCGGAGCTGATTCCCTGGGAGATATTGCACTTGGATTTACCTTGATCAGTAAGGGTAGCCAGAAGTTGACTAGTGGGCACTTTGGCCATGCTCGCCCTTTAGTTTTGGGAGGCAACAATCAGGTAAAGCCATTTAATGATGCGGTCATGAGCTATGATAATGGCAGAGAGCTAAGGTTTTGGGAGGTTTTGAGCTCTTGGGAAAGCCATTTACCATTGATGGTATGCGCAGAGTCTTATCGCTATGCAGAGGCAATCAATAGCCATATTAAAGTATCCGCAAATGATTCGAGGGTACCCATGGCGCAGAATGATGAAAAGGCTTTTTCTATCGAGGGGTTCTTTCATGAGGGCATGACCCCTCCTTATTACTTGGCTGTTCTACCCAATTATAAAGGTGGTTATTAGTTTGTTAATAGAAATGATGGTAAGCAAAGTGGTATTATGACCACACCGAAGGCGGAAAATTACTATTATTTCCATTTTGAAATAGAGAGGTTTTTATGACAATGCCAGGATTGCCAGAGTTATTGATAGTATTTGCTATTGTCGTTTTGCTTTTTGGAGCACCCAAAATTCCGAAACTATTTGGAGCCTTTGGAGAAGGAATCAAAAACTTTAAAAAGGGCATCAAGCCAGAAGATGAAGAGCTGAAAGAGGGTGACGAGGCAGATAAGGCGATTGACAAAAAATCTGACAACTAAAATGAAAGTCGGGCAGCATATGGTAGGCTTGCAAGAATTCTTCAAGTATAAGTTAGTATTTATATCCGGAAAGGGTGGTGTTGGAAAATCGGTGGTCACAGCAAGTTTGGCAGTTTGTGCAGCTAAGCTAGGAAAAAAAGTTCTACTTGTGGAGAACGCCTCAAAAGAACAGCTCCCACCTTTATTTTACTACAATGAACCTGTTGGGCATCATGAAGTACCCATTTTGGAAAACCTATACTGCATTAATCTGAATTCCAAGGAGTGTTTTAAGGAGTACGTCGTCGAGCACTTGGGAATGGCCAACTTGTACAAGAAAGTCTTTGACCGAAAGTTGATGAAGAGCTTTTTGGATGCTATTCCTGGGCTCAATGAAACCATGCTGCTTGGGAGATTATACCATACATGCATGCTGCGCAAGCCACCTAGAGACTATGATCTCGTGATTTTTGACTCACCTGCATCTGGGCATTTCTTTAACCTTCTTAACACCCCAGCAGCAGTATTAGGCTCTGGTTTGGGAGGCCCTTTGATACGTGAAGTGACCAAGGTCAATAACTTTCTCCAAGACCCCGAGCTCTGCGCATCTTTCTTGGTGAGCATACCAGAGGAGTTAGTTAGCAGTGAAACACTTGAATTTATACCCAAAATCATCAAAGAGTCACCGGTAAGGTTGGGGGGAGTCTTTTTGAACCGTTCTTACTCTCAGCCAATTAAAGACAAGCTTAACCTACTCATGAAAGAAGAAAGATACCCTAGTTTAGCTGAAGTTAAAGATTACCTCAGAAATAAAATCAGCAGGGCTCTCAAAGAACAGAGCAAATTTCTGGAAGGCCTTGGGAGCTTGGGGCTTTCTGACAGGTGTGTCATGTTACCTGAGCTTGGTTTTGTCACTGAGCCGCTGACCGATGAACTTGCCACTCGTATCTTGCGGGAGGTGAGCCTATGATGAATGAATTAGAGAAGTTGATGGATCAACGCAAGACTCTTATCTTGCTGGGCTCAGGAGGAGTGGGTAAAACAAGCTGCTCGCTGGGTGTAGCAATTTTGGCTGCGCGGAGAGGGAAAAAAGTTGGTTTACTTTCAATCGATCCAGCAAAACGTCTTGCAGCAGCAATGGGAATTACTTTAGGGAGCAATTTAAAGAAAGTCGACTTTGGTCAAGACTTGGAGATTAAAGGTCGATTAGAAGCAGCAATGTTAGATCAAAAAGCTGTTTTTGATAGTATGGTCAAGAAGCATGCTCCCAGTTCAGAAACTGCAGAGAAAATACTGGCCCATCCTATTTACATAGCTGCGAGTACTAAGTTAGCAGGGCCTGGAGAGTACATGGCACTAGCAAAACTGCAGGAGATGATCGAGAGCAAAGAGTTCGATTTGATCGTATTGGATACCCCTCCTGATACCCATGCTTTGGAGTTTTTAAGCCGACCAAATATACTATCTGGCTTTATGGAAAACAAGGTGATGAATTGGCTTATTAAACCCTTCCATGTGGCTAGAAAAATGGGTGTTAATAAACTTTTAACAGTGGGTGAGCGCTTAATGGGAGGCCTTACCCGCGTCACTGGGATTCAAGCACTTAGTATGATGACCGAGTTTTTGGTGCTTATGCAGCAGGTCATTGAGGGGTTTCATAAATCTGGTGAAAAGTTGCTTGAAACCTTGCACAGCCAAGAAACCGGATTTGTCTTGGTCACATCATGCCATAGTGCAGCGTTGCGATCGGCAAGAAACTTGGCAGGACAGCTTGTAAGCTATGGCTATGCCCTCGATGGGGTTATTTTCAACAAGTGCATGCCTTTAAATCTTAGCGACGACCTATTGAACTATAAGGACGAACAGAGTGCAAACAGTGAGACACCAGGGTTTCACTGTTTGATTGATACTTTATATCAGGTTTATAAACGGGAGAGGGATGCCGCTCAATACTACGTCAGTATGTTGAACGAGCAGTATGACCTATCCCCTTTTGCAATTAAGGTACCTGAGCGCTTACAGAGTTTGCATAGTCTAGAAGAGATCTATCAGTTCTCTTTTGCATTTGACCATTAGTAGGTTTTTTGACGATATGTCATTTCCGTGACGCTGTGTGTTTTCTCGCACAGGTGTTATGATTAGGTGGCACCTGAGACCTAGTTCAAGTGACTAAGGAAAAGAAAGAGCTATGAATCTTCCCGCAAAATTTTCATTCGAGATCCCCGAGCCTATCCTAGCCTGGATGGGCTCTGCAGTGAAACGGGTTGAGCTCTCGGGGCGTTTTATATTTTATCTAAGAGAAATCTTTCAGCAAATGTTCCGTAGGCCTTTTAGGCAAAAAATTCTCTTTCAACAAATAGAGTTCATTGGCAACCAGTCAGTTTTCATTATTTTGCTGACAGGGTTTGCGACGGGTGCCGTATTTGGCCTCCAAATCGGAGGCGTCTTCACTGTCTTTAATGCTGAGGGCATGATTGGTGGAGCAACCGGCATTGCTCTTGCAACGGAGTTGGCTCCTCTGATGACTGGGTTCCTTTTAACTGGTCGAGCTGGCTCTGCAATGACTGCAGAAATCGCCATCATGAAAGTTAACGAGCAAGTGGATGCTATGGAAGCAATGGGAGTTCATCCTATTCATTACTTGGTCGTTCCTAGGGTCTTAGCTTCGATGATCATCATGCCTTTCTTGTGCGGTATCTTCATGTTTATTGGCGTTGTCGGGGTCTATAGCATTGGGGTTGCTGTCTTTCATGTTGATGAGGGTGTCTTTTATGAGAAGCTTATAAACTTGGTAAAACCAGCAGACATTATGACAGGCCTCAGAAAGATGCTTATTTTTTCTTTTATCATTGCAGCAATATCCTGTAGGACAGGCTTAGCAGCAAGTAAGGGGGCTGAAGGTGTTGGCCTTGCTACAACCAATGCTGTCGTGCGCACCTTGATATTTATCCTGCTTGCAGATTTTGTCATTAGTTACATTGAAGTACGTTGGTTGTCATGATCTATTTTCAAGGTGTCAGTAAAGCATTTGGATCGCACGTAGTCCTCGATGAGCTAGATTTGGACATTCCTAAAGGTAAGATTACCTTTATTTTGGGGAAGTCTGGAGAGGGTAAATCCGTTACCATCAAGCACATTATGGGCTTATTGAAACCTGATAAAGGAAGAATAATCGTAGATGGTTTTGACATTTCAGACTACTCAAAGGATGAAGTCAGGTTATACCGAAGAAAATTTGGGATGCTTTTCCAGCATGCTGCTTTATTTGATAGCATGACAGTCTTAGACAATGTTCTCTTTCCTCTTAGAGAGCATACCGTAATGTCAAAGAAATCGATGCTTTCTCGAGCCAATGAAGTTTTGGAACAAACTGGGTTGCCACATATCAAAAGGAAGTTTCCGAGCGAGCTTTCTACGGGAGAAAAAAAAAGAGTAGGCTTGGCAAGAGCTTTGGTAGCGAAACCCAAAATCCTCCTATATGATGAGCCAACCACGGGGATGGATCCTTTGGTTTGCGAAATGATTGACAAACTAATTGTCGAAGTGGGCAACACCGAGAAAGAGTTGACTTCAATTGTCATTTCTCATGATTTGAAGGCAGCTTTGGCAACGTCGCACAACATCATTATGCTGTACAAGGGGAAAGTGGCACTTTCTGGGAGTCCGGATGAATTCCGTTCGACGAAAGATCCTATTGTTAGGCAATTTTTTTCTGGAAAGATTGAAGGACCTATGGAATTTTTCTAGTTTGTAGGAGCCAAGGATTGGCAGCATTATTGCATTGTTCTGATCAACTAAACTCTCATACTGTGCGTATTTCTACATAGTATAATATCTGTAGGTACTTTTTCTATGCTTCAATGGGATTTAAAGTCTTCAATTATAAGATCCGATTCACTTTTGCAAACTTCTCTTAGACTGGAAGTGAATTTTTAATGGGCAATCTTGGAACTGAATTCAAAGTTGGTTTGTTTACAATCGCTTCAGGAGCGATTATCGCTTACATGTTCTTTGTGTTAAGCCCTGACTACTTTGTGAACGATGACTACAAACGGTATTATTCAGTAGTGAAGGATGCTGCTGGAATCGTTACAAAAACTCATGTTAAGACCAACGGTGTGATCGTTGGAAAAGTTGTTTCCATAAGCTTGCAAGCAAACCAGACTCGCCTCGACTTTGAAATCAAAGGAAATGTCAAAATACCAGAAGGTTCATCAATCGCGATCAAAGAAAAAGGGCTCCTAGGTGATGTTTTTTTAGAGATCATACGAGGTGATGACATTGGAGTGTACATTGAAGCAGGTGGTTTTCTACCTCCTGCTGAAGATCAGGTCAGTTTATCAGCTTTGATCTCTGTTGCTGGCTCAATTGGCAAGGACATTAAGGATGTTACGAGTATTTTATCGAAAGTTCTAGGAGGCCAGGAGGGTGAGAGAGATATTAGGCAGATTGTAAAAGATGTGAAGGGTTTAGCTGAGAACGCTCGTTTATTAATCGAGGAAAACCGTGCAGGGGTAAAGGAAATTGTCTCTGATATCAAGTCGACGACGAATACCTTAAGAAACGTCCTTGGTGGGAAAGAAGGGGATTTAAACGACATTATCACTAATGTTCGGCTTGCAACGGCTGATTTGAGGGAATTTAGTCAGTCGATTAGAGGGATCGTGAACGACGAAAATCGGCAAAAAATTGACAAGATCATTGCAGCTTTTGATCACACGATGGAAGATGTTGAGGTTACTGCAAAAAATGTGAGATTGGTTGCTGATAAGATTGAGAAAGGTGAGGGCACGATCGGCAAACTGGTGAATGATGACGAAACGATCAATGACCTTCAGGCAGCGATCAATGATGTGAGAGAAGTTTTAGGTCCAGCCACCAAGCTCCAGCTCGCAGTGGATTATCATGGTTTGATTCGCAAAGATGAAACCACCCAGCATTATTTCAATACTTACCTACGCACAAGGCCTGATAAGTTCTACTTGTTAGGGTTTACAGATCACTCGGAAACTGTCGTTGAAACTCAAGTTGAAACCTTAAACCCTCAAGATGTGAGCGACGATAATGTCGGAGCGACGACCAAAACCCGGGAGCGAATTGTCGAGCGTCGGGCTATACGCTTTAACGTGCAGTTCGGTAAGAGATGGCACTCAGCTCAGCTTAGGTTTGGATTATTTGAATCTACTGGAGGGATAGCCAGCGACTTTTTTCTCATTTCGGATCGCTTGAAGCTTAGCTTGGAGGCCTTTAATTGGTCTTCTACCTCAACCGAGAGAAGGACAGCTCACCTGAAGGCAAATGCGAGTATCTTGTTTTTCAAGCACATCTATGCGGTTGTAGGGGTAGACGACATCACACGTTTGGACCCAGATACGGGTAAAATTTCCAATGATCCTAATTATTTCCTTGGGGCAGGTCTCAACTTTGATGATCATGATCTCAAAGCTCTCTTTGGAACAGCTGCCATAGCATTGTAAAAGCTTAATTGAAAGTTGCAGAAAAAGAGGGTATCATCCCCACTTTACAGTCTTCATTATGAATGATAAGTGTTACAGAGGGTTGTCATGGATAGTCATAAGGCTGAAGATGAAAAGAATGCCTTAAAATTACAATGGTTTTGGGATGGACTTGATGCTTATCTTTCTCGTAACCAGTTAAAGCAGACTAAACAGCGTAAATTAATTGTTTCTCAATTCCTTATGATGAAAACCCATGTGGATGCTGAGGAGCTTTACGAAACTGTCCGTAAAGAAGGTCATAATATTGGCCTTGCTACCATTTATAGGACTCTGAACCTGCTGAAAGATGCTGGGCTTGTTGAACAGAGCTCTTTCGCTGATGGTCGAGCTGTCTTTGAGGTTCTTAAGCCAGGTGACCATCACGATCACCTCATTTGCATCGATTGTGGGAAGGTTGTGGAGTTTGAAAATGAGGAAATTGAAGACTTACAGAGGAAAGTAGCAGAAGAAAAAGGATTTGTTCTAACATCACACCGACTGGATTTATATGGGCGGTGCCAGATGGAGTCCTGCCCAGAAAAAGCGAAGCTGATCACAAAATCCTAGCCATATCTTCCTTTGCTAAAAATCACCTTCAAGTAGAGGGTAAAAAAGCTCTTCCTGTACGCAGTTGAGCTTACTCCTTTTCCCCGCTAAATTTTTTCAATTGGTCTACGTAAATGCTGCCTGACTTTTTGTAGTTTTTTACTAACTTTGGAATCATAAAATTGACGGCTGCCAGGGTCAAAAACCCTGTGATTACAAAAACAAAAAAGTATAGGACATTTTTGGAGCCTAAGCTAGAAACTGCCTGCTTGATGTCATGGGTAAAAGAAGCATGATCCACATACCCTGTGAGTGGTAGAGCATTTTCCTTCACTAGTGTAAGGGCACTATCCTCAGTTTGCGGCTTTTCCTTCTCAGGTTCTATATGAGATTGCTCCTTGCTTTCGAAGCTTTCTACCTGCTCAGATTCCTGACTATTAGCTTTTCCACTGTTGCTCACCCCTAGTACTTTACTAATGAATGAACTGAGAGATGTGGCAAAAGCTTGTTTCTCGCTTGAACTAAGATCCATAATGAACCCACTTGCTGAGTAAGTCATTCTTTTATCATAGGATGAGTTTGTCCCATTCCGCTTCGTAACCTTTATCCACGGATCTTTGCCCAGCCACTTACTTAAAAATGGGCTTTCGATTTTTATTATAGAAAAGTTTTTGATAGGGTAAGGTGATGATATATTTGCTGTCATTGAGTGCAATGAATTTATTTTTCCTGGTATTTTCACTGATACACATGATAATGGCTCATCACTATCTAAATAAAATGTAGCTTTATGCATATCAATGAGTTGCTCAATTGGGGGGAGGTACCTTCTGCAAATCTCGCTCAGACCCTCTTGGCTTACTTGAACCATTTGAACGATTGTTCGATCATTGTAATGTTCTTTGTGAACGGATATTTCTGGGTTTGTGCCTATGATTATGATGGGAACTGACTCTTCCAAAGTGGCTAGCATTTTTTTGAAGCGTTCGGTGTGAGGGCCGCAGCAAAGGCTATCCTCGATAAACAAGATATCTGGAGAGTAATAACTTGGTTCGAATAACAGGCTTTTTAACTGAAGCGCTGAATTACAGTCATATTGCTCTAGATTAAAATGGTTTAATATTTGTTTACGAACTTCCTTGGATTTTATTCCCAAAAAAACACGAAATTTGGGCTTTGATGATATAATGGCATTTTCTTTTAAGTAGTTTATGAAGTTAGTTTTTAAATTTGGCTTGACGGTCCAAGATCCTTCAAGTGCTGAAGAAAAGCGATAAACGAGTCTTTTTTGTTCAACCTTATCGACTTGAAGCTCAAGAACTTGGCTGCCCTTTTTTCCAAAAAGGTCTCCGCTTACTTCGACCTTGGCTCCTACCTTTGGAGTGATGGAGCTTTCAATTCTTATTCTGCTACCATTGAGCCAAACGATCCTCGCAGGAAAATGTAAAAACGATGGGTGTTCAAGGGAAATATGAGCGGAAGGAATTGGAAAATCAAGAGCTTGACGGGATGAGGCATAGAGAACTCGGAACAACCACAGGTTTTGGGGTATGCTAGTAGGAACGAAGTCTCTAAAATTTGATGCAGCAGCTATTTCAATTAAATCTGCTTGGATTTTGTTGAGAACTAGGACCCACCTGGAGCCTTTCGCTTCAGTTATGGTTGATAGTCCCAGAATAAAGTCCAGGGTTTGTGCTTTAGAGCTTCCGTCACTCAGAAGGATGATAGAAGCTCGCTGTTCAGATAGCTGCTTGGATAGCTCAGACAGAGAGTACACATAGTCACAATGGAACTGGTGCTTCTTCAGCTCTTCTCCAATTTGGATCATAAATTGATCCTTGGAAGGTGCTAACCAAATGATGCGCTTAGACCTCGACATATTTCGTTAGGCTCCGAGAGTTGCTCCTTAGGTACTACTCGGCAGATTTCACTAAGAAGTAAACTCCATCTGAAACTTACAAAAATACTCTTGATTGGAGGGATTTACATTATCAATTGCATTACAGCTATCCAGAACTATGGTACTATCCGGAGCATGTTGTCTTTTTTGGTAGCTCCCAAACTTTAGGTAATAGTAGGTGCGTACGATAAGCGAAGGTAGAATAATAATAAGAGTTACTTGGAATTAGGAGGAGAATAATGGACTCCCAATTAGGGCGTAAAAAAATCTGGAAAATAATAGTTGGTGCTCTCCTAAGCTATTCGTTATATATCCCAGCAATCTACGGGCTAGACTGCAGAGATATTAAGCAAATGACTCAGTACTATCTAAGGATGCACTTCTCTATGCACGATTTTTCTCCAGAGATCAGCCAGAGAACTGTAAATAATTTCATTAGACTTTGGGACCCTGGTAAAGTTTACTTTTTAAAGGAAGATATTGATAAGTTTACAAAAAAGTCATATCAGCAATTGCCAACTATGTTAAATAAAGCCGATTGCTCCCTAATTGATGTGATTTTCGCTCAATATTCCAAAAGATTTGAAGAAAGGCAGTCAATCATCCCTAAGTTGATCGACACCAAGCATGACTTTACTAAAGATGAGCATATGCAGATCGACCGAAAGTCTCTCCCATACGCTAAATCCCAGGAAGAGGTTTACGATCGGTGGCGCAAAAGAATAAAATTCCAACACCTGCAGCTTTCAAAATCTTTAGACGACGATAAAAAAGTTCGAGAAAAACTACACAAGCGCTACGAGCTTGCAAGTAAGCGACACAAAGATCTGAATACAGAGGATGTTTACGGGATCTTCATGGATTCGTTTGCAACGGCACTCGATCCCCACACTGATTACTTTTCTCCCAGCAAGCTTGAAGAGTTTCGCATTTCAACAAGGCTTTCATTAGAGGGTATCGGAGCCTTACTGCGCAGCGAAGATGGAGTCACCTCAATCCAAAGCTTGGTGCCTGGCGGAGCGGCGCAAAAATCAGGGAAAGTGAAGGTAGATGACAAGATCGTTGCAGTGGCGCAAGGTAATGGAACTCCAGTCGATGTGATCGATATGGATTTGAAAGATGTTGTGAAACTTATCCGAGGGCCTGGCGGTACAGAGGTCAGATTATCCATAAGAAGAGGGGAAAAGGAGTTGGTTGCCCCGATCATCCGGGAAAAAATCCAGCTAGCGGATCGAGCAGCAAAATCCAATATGTATTCCTCCCGGGTTGAACTCCCTGGAAAGGACAACACATACAAGATTGGTGTCATTGATCTTCCTTCTTTCTATATGGATTTCGAGGGTAGGCAAGCTAATAAAGAGAATTTCCGTAGCTCATCGCGAGATATGCGGGTGGAAATAAACAAGCTGAAATCACAAAAAGTTGATGGAATCATTGTAGATCTGAGGTCGAACGGCGGAGGGAGTCTTGATGAGGCTATCAATGTTGCTGGGCTGTTCGGTGGCTCTGGTCCTGTGGTGCAAATTAAAGGTAGTAAAACCAAACCCTATATTAATTATTACGACAGAAAAGCAATCTACGATGGACCATTAATCCTTTTGATTGACCGTCAATCAGCGAGCGCGAGCGAAATCCTTGCTGGTGCCATCAAAGACTATGGAAGAGGCCTTATTGTTGGTGATTCTCATACTTTTGGGAAGGGAACAGTACAAAATCTCAATGACCTTGATCCGAAGTTGGGGGCCATAAAAGTTACGATAAGCAAATTTTTTAGACCTGCAGGTGAAAGCACCCAGCTGCGAGGGGTGGCCTCTGACATTATTTTGCCATCCATTTCGGATTATTATGAGATTGGTGAAAAGCATTACGATTATGCAATCCCCTGGGGAGAGGTGAAAAAGGCAGAGCACCCTCAATTTAATATGGTTGGCCCCTATTTAAAGCAGGTTAAGTTAGCCAGCGCTGGACGTATCAAAAATGACAAGGGCTTTAAAGAAGTTAAGGAAGCCATTGAAAAGTATCAAAAAAGCAAAGAAGAAAGAATGCGCGTTAGCCTCAAAGCCCCCACTAAAGAAGAAAAAGAGAAAGATGAAAAAGAAGCGAAAGAACGAGAAGATATTGAAAGTAAAATGGAAAAAGATGCTTATGGAAATATAATTCAAAAGCTCGATGATGATATTTTTATGCAAGAAACAATCAAGATCATGACCGATTATATCAGAGCCTTGGAGAAAAATAAGCTAGGTAGGATCAAGATAGTGGAGCTTGAGAAGAAGAAGTCAGCGAGCAAGGAAAAGAAAAAGTCGATGGTCAATAAAAAGTAACTTTTTCCCTGATTCTTAACTTCCTACCATTCTCTCTTTTCCCTTTTAGTTTTCAGAAGCTAAGGTAACTCCAAATAAATATTCTACCCACTATTCATGTGTGATCAGAACGCTATATTTTGGTAGAAACGGATGC
>JABSRF010000210.1 GCA_013215275.1 Oligoflexales bacterium
GAATCTGATAAAAACCTTTTACACCAACCTTTTTAAGGAGATGGTAGTAGGGAAAGTCTCATTTGCCAGTAAATACCTGCTTAGGTCAGCAAAGGGCAGCTTACAGCCTAAAGACGCATCAGCTTTAATGGCCTATATGATTGGCTCATTGGTTTATGGTGCCTTCGCACCTCGAAAGACAGCAGGATTTGCTGCTCCTGGGGCAAAAAAAATTATAGACCAATTGATGAATAATCAGGCCAAATGATCCCGAGGATCAGTGAAATCTTCAAAATTCCAGATTGCTTTGTAAAAGCAGTGGCTGGCTAGGCTAGTCAATACTCAGAGCACTGTCTTGTTCTTGGTCAATTTGATCTTCATGCAAAGAATCGCTATGCTCATCATAAGGATCAGGAAAGACTCCTGAGACGTCGTAGTTTATCAAAATATCGTTATCAGGTAAGTCGTCATAGCTACTTCGGCGATGGCGACCTGAGGTTTTTATACTGTCTACACTGCTTGCTCTGCTGAGCACAGATGCAACCTCATTAATCGTCGAAAGATTGGTATTGATAGAACATTTCTGTATGACTTGGACCTCAATGAATGACTGCAAATGCCCGTCAGATTCCATAGGTTTCTTAAATGCACTTTTCCAAGCAGTAGCAGTGTCTCTTTGCTTTCTTACCCTTGTTTTTGGGCCTAGCATAAAATAGTTAGATTCAAACTTTGTTTCCTGCAATGCGTCTGCAGTCGTTAAATAAGATGAATTTTGTAATTGATGAGTAAACCAGACCAGCTCTATATCAAAAGTCGGATAAAGAATTTCTTCTTTATTTATTTTGTACAGATTTAAAAACTCAATATACCTCAAAACTGCCATGATCTTCGTACAGTCTTTGCCTGGAATCTGCCAAGCCCCTCCTGAGGGGTCAAGCTGCCCTACAAAATGCCGGACTTTCTCATTTGCCAACTCCACAAGCAAGTCAAGGCCAAGGTCTTTCACCTTATTTTTTTGATGAAGTGCTGAACCATATTGGTCTAACCAACGCTGCTGCAAAAGCGTTGGTCTTTTAAAAGGCACCCAAAACCAGAAACACCTTTCCTCCAAGTTAAGTTGGTTTTCCTCGAAAATAAAAGCTTGTGATAACGCTTCGCGATCATAGTGGTTATAAGAACCTGCTAATTTAGTTACGACAGAATGGTAATTCCGGGGATTCAGCATATGCATATACCAAATTAATTTAATATCTGTTGGAGGGTTCAGTTCCTTATCTGGGTTTTGAACCCAGATATTAAGCTACATCAGATACCGCTTTATGGACGCTTCATACGCATTTCTTAACGCCACTTCATCCTTATTCCACTTTGGTTTTTCGATTTGGATTTGCTCGGTAAACCTCTCTTCGGCTGCCATTTCTTCGGCTTTTAGATTCCGCTTTGCCAGGTAAGTGAACTGTCTCTTGTGCTTTTTCAGAAAGTAAAAGTGAGAGTTAAACGCTACTTTTAGAGAATTTGCAGTAGGCTCATCGACAACCCAGGCCGTAGCTATTTTTGCCGAAAAACTAAACATCAGACTGATAACTAAAAGCCATGGACGAACTGTTAAATGTCTTTTTCCACTGCGATAAAGCATTTTTTCTCCTGATTACAGACTATTAATTGCAAAGCGAGCATGCATCATGCAAACTTTCAAGCTTAAATGGAAGATGATTTTTAACCGAGCAGCAAAAGGAGAAGAGTTTGAGAAGATGTTTTACAAAACTAGTTTCGACTTTAGCCATGCACACGACTCTTATGCACCCCAGTATGATACTCGGATCAGAAATAGATACCGGCTTCCTGGTTCGCTCTAGCAAATTAAAGTTAGAACGGTCTTCAAATTTACTAAAGCATCACCGAGAAGAACACACAAAGCTCACCACATCAATAGAAAACGACATCGAGTACAACTTAAAGAAGCTTGAATCCCTAGAAAATGAATCTTCTGAGCTCAATAAAAAGTGGCGAGATGATTTGGCAGCGTTTAATCAGAAAGTAAACGAGAAACAGCTTGTCATTGATGATCTGATACAAAAAAGGAATCAATTGCTTATCAAAACTATTTTCTCGTCTGCGGATGCTGAAGAGTTACGAGAGTTAAATTTTAGCATTGAAAACTATCGCTCCGGTCTCGCTGCAATGATGCAAAATAATTCTCATGACACAAAAGCGCCGGCCACCAAGGTCTTGATCAGTGAGACCTATCAAGCAAGCTTCGATCACTTGGATCACTTGAAAAGAAACAATCAAGATGAATACAGGCGCCTTCTCAAAAAGCAGGAGGAAAGCAGAGAACCCATCTCAGTTAAAGGTAAGGAAACCACTGCAAATGAAGAGTTTGCTTACGAGGTCCTTGAAGATCAATTTCAAGAAAGGCTGGACGCCCTATTTACCCAAGAGGAAACAGCTCAGATCCTTAAGTGCCTAAGGGATCATTTGGAGAACAACCCTAGGCTTAGTCGGTTTCAGATTTATTACACTGGAACTTACATTATCTCCTTAACGCTTAGACAAGGCGCTGTTTATTACTAGAGGCCTCCCTAAAGGCACTTAACTTTTTATAAACAAACGGTTACAATGCTTCCAATTGCTTAGCAGGCAAAGCCGTATACTCTGCCCACCAAAATCCAGGAATTTTTATCCAAAAAACTGCAGGCCTGAGGCAATTATACCGATAATCTATCTATATATTCTATCGTGTTTTTATCGATAGCTAATTTTAAAAATCTCTTTAATTCAACGATGCGATTAAAATAAGTTAGAGTTTTTGATTAAATCCGCCGTAGCCAGACAGAGATTTTATAGCACAAGTAAAGAATAAGCTTGTTCTTGGAGATAAGCTAAGCTTAGCCATAAGGATATCGTATGAAAAAGATTTTGCTTATAGTTATTGCCAGCCTCGGTGGTGTCTTTGCAATATCATCATCCTCTTTTGCCAAAAAATGCCCAAGGGGCATGGTTCCGGTCAAAAATGCTGCAAAAAAGGTTAGTGTGTGCGTCGACAAATATGAGTATAGCTTAAAAAAATCAAAAAAGCGGAGCTCCCGTCCCTTAGCAAATGTAAGTTTTTATGAATGCAGAAATTATTGTGCAAAACAGCAGAAAAGGTTGTTAACTCATAATGAATGGGTGGTCGCATGTGAGGGAACGAAACCTCGTTACTGCAATCGCAATAAGCCTCATCCGGTAATCCAGAAACTGAGGGACAACAAACCCTGGGTGTACGGTCAAAAGAACTGTAAAAACCCTAATAATGCTTGGCGAGACTGTATGAAAGATCCAAGCTTAAATAGACGATCGCTTGCAAGAAACGGTGATTACAAAAAATGCGTCTCAAAGTATGGAGTCCATCATATGGTGGGAAACCTTGGGGAATGGGTTCACGATTTTAGGAGAAGAGATGGAGATATTTATGGACGCTTTAACGGTGGCCTATACCCTCAAAAGAGATCAAGTTGTGATTATACGACCAAAGCCCATAAATTGAGTTATAAGGATTATTCGATCGGATGCAGGTGTGCAATCGAACTATAAGGCAATTTACGATAGATTGGACATTTTAAAGGCAAGGGCCCGATGGATCCAATGCAAAAGCGGTTGCTGGATCGGCTAGCCTGTCATCTAATTCTGTTTTCATATCATTAGGAACTTCGTCTTCATCTACCTTATCAAGATCCCAAGTAAAGAAGTCTTCATAGGGATTATCTTCAGGATCTGGCTCCCAATCACTCCTCGCATACTCCCAATCACCATATAGGTTGATGTAGTCTCCTTCTCCCCTAATCTGAAAATTGAACTCAGCTGGTCCATCTTCTAGCACACCATCCCCCCAAACGGCTTCGTCACCTTTCTCGGTAAAGTCTTCACTAGAACTTGTGGATCGTTCACACCACCAAGCGGTGGTATCGCCGGTAACTGGATCATAGATACCATTGACCGTTCCCTCTCTAAACTCGTAAACGGCACGGACCGTATCGTCATCATTTATTTCCAAGAGAAAATATCCCCAGTCGGGGTGGTGGTAATATCCACTAACAGTTTCCTTTATAGGCCCTTTCAATTTCTCCGCACAAGTTCTCGGAACTTCTGCCATTGATTCAAAAGGCTCTTCACCCTTCCTATACTCGAAATCAAACTCTCTGCCATCGCACCTTGCTCTCACCTCATACTTCCCAAAAAAGGTACCACCCAAAGACGTTAAAAGTTCTCCGTTTTTGCGGTAAGTGTCTGCTAGCTGCTCGCCTCCACTACAATCGATGACGTCAAGGGTCTGGTGGCATGAAAAGTTGCGGAAAATGTAGTACCTTAAGTCCAATTGATTAGATTTTGAAACAGCAGTTTGTGATAAGGAGACCGAATGCTTGGTCATCATACCGACAGTCATTATGATCACCCCAACCAAAGCAACTGAAATCAAGGCGCCTGTACTGGAAAAGCCTGCTTCGCTTTGGCTCAATTTAAGTTGTTTAGTCGTCGTCATCATCACCACCATCGTCTCCACCATCATCCTCAGCTTCTGCAATGGAACAGGAGAAGGGGATTAATGGGTTAAACATATCTTTGAACTCTTCATCTTCCTTGGTTAGAGGATGTTTCGTTGGACGCCCGTCAGCGTCTACTTTTCTTCCCTTTATCGCAATGATCTTACTTTCATTACATTCTTCGTCCGTACAGGGCTCGCAAACTGCATACAATTGCAAGGATCCAAGTCGCTGATAGTCGTTTTCAGATTCATCGGGTACCTTTATCAAGACTGAATCGTCTTGTTTTCGGATCTCGATTCTTTCACCTGCATCACAAGTACCATCAGTTAACAGCGCTCGGGTTTTATCACAATCAGCCGATTCGTTGACATAATCCTTGGCTTCGAGCTTTGAAAGCTTATTCTTTTGCTGACTTTGAAAGCGATTAAAGTTAGTAAATGTTTGCATTAAGAACATGAATATTACCAGCAAAATAGAGCTAGTGATCAGGATTTCAACCAATCCTGCACCTTTTTGGCTTTCATTCTTCGATGGATGACACATGGTACCTACCTACCTTTTACACTAACCTCAGGATCGGCAAGAAATTACAAGTATTTAAGAGCTAGGATAACATCCATGTTTTCTGGAACTTGCAAGAATCAATTAAACTAACTTGAATTATGACCACCTTACGTACAAAAGGCAAATCACTCATAATTGGATAACTGAGAAGAATTTTTAGGCTTTCTGGTTTCTTCCAAGACGATAAGGTTTTTCGGACATTTTTTCCCAACGATTCACCTTATCAAGTCGTACCAGAAAATATGTGTTTTTTGGGAGCCTGCATGCTTCTTTCGGTATATAGACCCCACGAAAACATCAAGGTAATACCACCGGAGGATTGATAATGTTCATCAAAGTTGGATTTATTGCATTGCAAACACTCAGCATAGGCTGCACAGTCTTTGGAGTGAGGACCGTAGAGGAACCCTCCTACCAAGTAATTCTCCAAGAAGAAAACAAGGAAATTAGGAAATATGAACCCACTATCGTTGCAAAAACTAGTGTTCAGGGTGATTATAGAGAGGCTCAAAATGAAGGCTTTAGAAGCCTAGCAGGGTATATTTTTGGTAAAAACAAGAAGAATACCGATATTGCCATGACGGCTCCAGTCACTCAGGAGCCAGTTAATGAAACGATCGCTATGACAGCTCCTGTCACCCAAATAGAGCAAAATGGCAACTGGGTTATGACGTTTACGATGCCATCTAAATTTACCAATTTAAAAGACCTACCCACTCCTTTAGACGACCGAGTGGTGTTGACTAGGCAGGCAGGCGGCACATATGCAAGTATCAGTTACTCTTGGTTCGCCAGCACTGAAAAAAATACTGAAATGGCTGGAAACCTGATGGATTGGCTGAGCGAGAATCCCGAGTATGAAGCAGTTTCAGCTCCATTTTACGCAGGTTACAACCCGCCTTGGACCCTACCTTTTTTGCGCCACAATGAGATGATTGTAGAAATTAAGAAAAGGGAGAGCTAAGGCCTTCCTCCTGGATGCATCAACTTTTTTTTTCGAAGGTTACAAAATACTCCTCTAAGTTTCCATCTTCTTGTTTTATTTCCTTTCTTGTATATTCCCGTTTCATCGCTTCTTCTTCTATCCATGCTTTATTTGCAGGGCTCAGTATGATTTTGAATTCTTTGTGACCAACTTCCATAAATTCAAGCAGGTCCTCCGCATAGTAGCTGGTGATATACCCGAGATCATTTGTCTGAATACCCAACGTGCTTTCCCCCTCGCTTTTCTCTGTGGCTTTTTAAACAGAAGTTTCCATCAAAAAATGTCGTTTAGGTTATGATGATCCTTGTAATATGGGACTTTTTAGGCAACTCCAAATAAACATTCTACCCACTATTCATGTGTGATCAGAACGCTATATTTTGGTAGAAACGGATGCCTTTTGAGCTTCTGTTCTATT
>JABSRF010000211.1 GCA_013215275.1 Oligoflexales bacterium
GGCATCCGTTTCTACCAAAATATAGCGTTCTGATCACACATGAATAGTGGGTAGAATATTTATTTGGAGTTACCCTAGATATTGGCTGTGGGTTTGGGGGGCCTGCAAGGTATTTAGCTAAGACGGTATGCTGTCAAGTTGATGGAATAGAAATACAAGAGAAAATTAGTAAGTATGCGATCAACCTAAATGAAAAATGTAATTTGCAAGGGCAGGTTAATATTTTTCATGGAGATATTCTCAATGCAAAACCTATAAGACCTTACGACCGCATTATTTCATATCTAGTTTTTCTGCATATATTAGATAAAAAACAACTATGGGGACAAATAAATTCTTATCTAAAAAAAACTGGTAAGTTTTATGTAGAAGACTTTATTCTTCTTAGGCCTCTTAAATCTCATGAAGAAAATTTGCTAAAGACGACGGTCGGAGCCCAAAGCATTCAAGACTTAAAATCCTACAGAAATAGCATCCAAGAGGAGGGACTAAGAATTGATGACAACTTGGATTTAAGCAAAGTGTGGAGGGACTGGACCAAAAAAAGGGCTGCTAATTACCAAAAAATGCTGGACGTGCAGATTAAAAAATATGGGGCAGCATCAGCTCAGCATATGCTCGAATTTTATCATGTGGTAGCTGGTCTTTTTGCAGCAGGTGCTATTGGCGGTGTTGCTATTTGGGGGACAAAACCATAGAGCGTCATTATTCAAATGTGTCAGCAGTTCTTCACTGAATTCCTTTGAGTCTCAAGAAGCAAAGATTAATCGCCAACTTACCTCATGCTCAAAGTTTTCGAAAATTCGATTCTTTAGTTTTTTTGGGAAAAAAACAAGGGGTCTAATTAGGTATAATTTATAAGCTTGGTTACACGTTTTTAGAGGTGGATGATTCATAAGGCAGCCTTATACAGCAAAAAGCGAACTCCTTGACAGTCTTTAAGAATTTTTAATATTATTGTCAGATATTCAAAAATTTATTTGCAGGGAGCATTATGAAGGGATTAAAAGCCTTAATCGGTATCGGTTTGCCTAGTTTCTGCCTCGTTAGTGTCGCTATGGCTACAGTGCCTGTGGTCGATCGGATTGAAGATATGCATGAGGGGTGGTATGAGGTCAAACCTGGTGGAGAAACCAGTTGTGCCCGTGGTGATGAATTCTCATTTTTCGTATCTCCTGGGAATTCGGATAAAGTCGTGATTGATTTTATCGGAGGGGGAGCGTGTTGGAATGATCAAACTTGCGCTGAAGGCACAGCTACTTTCTCCGACAATGTAGAACACCTGAAACGTAGGTATGAAAATGGAGAGTTGTCAGGGGTCTATCAAAGGGATCGAGAGGATAATCCCTTTAAAGAATATAATCATGTGGTCATTCCTTATTGTACTGGAGATATTCACTGGGGTAACAATGAGGTGACCTACACCAACGAAGAAACTGGTGAAGATTTTACGATCAAGCACAAAGGAGCTGTTAATGCCAAGGCAGTCTTAGCTTGGGTTTCCGAAAACATCCTCAATCCAAGGCGAGTTGTGGTCGCGGGCTGTAGTGCTGGTTCATACGGGTCAATCTATTGGACGCCTGAGGTAAGGCGCATGTTTCCAAATGCAGACTTCAAGCAACTAGGGGACAGTGGCGTTGGAATCATTACTGAGCGTTTCTTTCATGAAAGTTTTCCTAAGTGGAATGCAACCGAGGCAGCACCAAGGTGGATTCCGGAGTTAAACCCTGATGTAGTTGATTGGAGCACTCTTGGTATTCATGACCTCTACACCAATATTGGCCATTACTATCCAGAAATAAGCTTGAGTCAATATACCAGTGCCTTTGACGATAATCAGACCTTTTATTTTGAAATAATGGGTGGGGCTCCTGAAAACTGGTCTCCAAATATGTTCGATACTATCCATGGAATTGAGCAGTCGCTTTCAAGGTTTCGTTCCTTCATTGCTCCAGGAGTTGAGCACTGTATTCTACCTTATGATGAGCTTTACTCAGTGCAGAGCGGAGGAGTCGCATTTACTTCGTGGCTAAAAGATTACATTGATGGTGAGCAGGTTCCCTCAGTGGTCTGTGACCATTGCGATCCAGATGGAGTCGGGCATTAATCGAAATCTCTCCATCCTGCATGATTACTGACTCTTCCACACTCCTACAAACGTTCGAAAATCTCAAGGATTTGTACTTTTCTTCCGATACCTGCTTGGGCAGAAACAATTTTTTCGATCTTTAAGCTGGGTAAGTGTATGAAGATTAGGTATTTATTTATATTGATCGTGTTTTCGCTAGCTTGTCAGCCTGACGTGCAAAATCAGCAGGTTAGGGAGAGGAATCAGAGCCTCAGCCAGCAGCAATCTCAGGGGTCATCGGACCAAGAGCAGGAGACCGATCAAGAGTCAACTAGAACGATCAATACCTCATCAAAATCCTCGGGGGGCATTGCACAAGAGTTTAGAGTTACCGGAGGTCCAACCTCTTATAAATCGATGCCTGTTACCTATGGACAAGGGGCTAGTGTTCAGCACAAAGGTTTTTATATCCGAGATTCTGATAGCGGGACCTCTGGTCCAGGGCTTCTAGCCATTCATGGCCTTGCGGGTTTAACGGAGGAATTCAAGTATAATCTCATGCGTTTCGCAGCTAGAGGCTACCGGGTTTTAGCAATAGACTTGTATGAAGGGCAGCTACCTGGGCAAGATAATGCTGCAGAAGGCTTGCAACAGAGTATTCAGGCGCGAGGAAAGACCGATGTGTTGTCAAATATAACGAGTGGTGTGGACTACCTGCGTAGTGAGTTAGGTGCCACCACAATTGGAGTGGTAGGATGGGATGAAGGAGGATACTGGGCTATCGAAACCATGATTAATTTTCCAGGTTCTTTTGCAGCCTTGGTGAACTACTATGGCACTCCTTTTGAATTAGCTAAGAATGGACCAAATATCCCAATACCCACCCTGCATATCTTCACCAGCAATGATGAGCGCCAATTAGAAGAAATCGTAAACTTAGAAAAAACTCTAAATGAGCAATCTAGCCACAGTGCAGAGTTTAAAAAATACCGTGATGTGAGCGCAGATTTTCTCGAACCGAGTAAAAAAAATCAGGATAAGGAAAACATTGATATTGCCTACGATCATACTTTTACCTACTTAGATGCCCTGATGAAGCAGACTTCACCTTAATCTTGAAACCTTATGAAGCTATCTCCTCAAAAAATCTCATGTTTCAAAAAAAAGTTCCGATACCTTCGGTGAACCGTCCTATTGCGAATATTTTAGGTGCTTAGGAGCCTAGGTATGGATTTGAGTAATCGTCCTTGCGATTTGTTTAGGGCTTAAGGTATGAGTCGATTGAGAAAAAGTTATACACACCCCCTATGCTTCATGGCCCTTGTTTGCCTGATGTTGTCTCTGGCGTGCAAGACCAAATCCAAAGACTCTACGTTAGAAGACCCTACCGATGGATCAGGAGCTGATGGCCTCTTACTTATAGAAGCGAAAGATCTCGTCACTCGGCCTAAATTTCATCCAATCCTTCTTGACGAAAGCAATTTTAGAATTAATGGCTTACGGGTAGGTCAGCAAACCTTCCTCAAAGCTGAAACGCCCGTGATCATTTTTGAAATGCCATCGCAAGCAGACTATGTAGAAATCTTAAGATGCCCTGAAAACGTGATCATTCATGGCGGTGCCGATACCTTAGATTATGTGGAGCTTGGCTCGAAAGATGCTGAAACTGAGACCAGGGTTTATCAAAGAAACAACTTTTGGGAGGCAGCCATTGTAGCATCTGGCTGCATTCTGATTGCCACATCCTACACTGACACCACCTATGAAGATGTATCTGCACCAAGTGGCTCCTTCAATTACTACATGCGTGCATGCGTTGACCAAGATCGTATGCATGCAGTTGATGGTTTTTCAACGGTCAATTGCAGTAGGCAGGTGAGCCGTTCATCTGAGTTTGAGCACATAAATAAGAGGGAAAAAGCAGAGTTGGAGGCACTGGAAGAGGCTTCTAGGGTTCGCAGCAAGATAGACACGATTAATCGAGAGATTGTTGCAAAAACAATGCAACTAAATCATCAACTTTTTGAGTGTCAGCAGAAGCATCAAACCCGAGTGATGAGCCAAGAAAAAAAATCTGCGATCAGTGCCATCCTTGGAGGAGTGGTGCTCTTTGGAATTCCCGTGCTCGGAACCATCGGATTCAAAACTCGTCAGTACTATAAGCCTGATTATGACTTTAGCTACCGTTCGATCGTCAATAAAACAAATAATATTCGTAAGCCTGGGCTGAATGCAAAAAAAATTGCTACCCAAAAAGATAGCTTAGTTAGTAGTCTGTCCAAGCATGAAGAGGTCTTGGAGCAAAGAATAAGTAAGGTTCCAGCTCAGGATCGGACTCGCATTGAAGCCTTAGAAAACGAAAGAACCTATACCAAAAAGCTCAAAGATAAGGTGCAAGAGATCGATCCAAATAGTCGTGAGCCTCTAGAAGGCCTCGCAGATTTCGATGAGAGAAAAATTGGAGTCGAGCGCGCTGCCCAGGTTTCTAAGACCCAAAGAGCTGCTCAAGTTTTAGCAGCAACCACAATCACAGGGTCTTCGGCACTTCTCATTTCACATGCTTACGCTGCAGCTGCCCAGTCTACGCCAACTTACCCTCGGGATGCAAAGATTTGCTATCAAGATGGTAAGGCAGAATCTGGAGGGCAGACATTTTGTGGCTGTGCGCAGGCCTTATCAAGTCAAGATGATTTGAACACATTGGCTGAAGACCTGGAGCAAACTATGAGGCTCCATCAACAGTATCTAAATATGGCTGAGGCAGCCAGAGACCCTGGGGTTTAGGAGGTCAAGAAGATGTCATCACCGATGCTTTATTTATTTCTAATATCACTCGCAAGCAGCTTAGGCTGTGTTAAAAAGCGAGTTGATCAGGTAGACATCAAGCTACCTGAATCAAAGGGCACAGGACTCGCCTTTGAACTTATAGACCCTCAGGGGGCTGCGGTAAAAGTCGAAGTGGCAGCCCCTTCAAGCGAAGTCTTCCAAGAGAGCTATCGACTTCCAAGTTTTAGCATGACATTTGGTGAAAACGATTATGTCAAGATTTTACGCTGTCAAGCTAGCTATCGTGAGTACTTAGACTATAGTTTGAGCCAGGTTAATACTAATAAGGTAAACTCAAGAAAATGGATATGGACCGACTCTTTTGGTGATAGCAAGAATTGTAAGGTAGCAAGCAATCGTTTTAATAGCACCGATTTTCAGGATTTAGGTGCAAAAAATGGCCAGTTTTTCTACCTTATCAACCCTTGTGTTTCTGCAAGCATTTCTATCAATGGAAAGGATGAGTGCAGTTACCATTTAACGTTGACAGAAAATCTGGATTACAAAGACTCTCCCTCGACTCAGGTGCTACAACAATCCATGGAGTTAGCGGATGCTGAGTCTGCATATGATGCCATCATATCGAGGCTTCTGGGGCTTTCTCGTGCAGTGCTCAATGAACGAGAGCGTTGTGAGCAGGCCATTAACAAAGCCCAAAGCCAGGCTAATGCTGATAGTTTTGGTTGGGATTTACTTTCAACTGCAATAGCGGTGAGTGGTGCCTTTGGAGCGAGAGCCTGGATATCGAAACGTAGTTTGAACACAGCTACAAATTATATCAAAAAATACCGTACACTCAGTAAAACCCAGGGGTTTTTACAGTCTGTTGCCAATGCTTCGAACTTTAACAAAAATCTTTTCACAGCAGGTTTCTTTGCAAGTGCCTTGGGCATTAGCACCTTGGTGCGCTCTTTAAAATCAAACAAACATGCCGCAGCAGACGATCCATCTTGTCAAAGGGCTGAGGAACTCAGCCAAGAGATCATCAAAATACAGGATGAAAAATCTCTCCGAGATGCGATGAATGAGATCATCCGGGTCTCAGCAGGGATTTCTCAAGTGGACAAAACATTTAATGCTTATGGTCAAGGCAGCTTTGATATGCCTTCCGCGCCTTAATTTGCTTCCGTTTAAAAAGCTACCTAAGTTAATTATACTGTGGGTCAAGAAATGAAAATTTTTGTTGAGCACTGGACATCATTTCTTCGACATATTCATCGAAATTTTCGTAGCCAGTTATTCCATCCAATTTTTCACTCATAATACCAAGTTGATGATTTGTTGAGTGATTTAAACCGAGAATACAGTGCCCCAACTCATGGTAGACCACAATTTTTGCTTTGTTGGGGTGTTCTATAAGAGATTCTTCGAAATGCGGTCTCAATATCTTAATTTCTTGCCAAATATAAGTTTTTCCAATACGGGAAGTACCTTCCATTTTAGTACATGTTCCAACTATATCTTTATCTAGCCCTATAGTGGACCCCGTTTTTAGGACCATTTGATAAGTAAAACTCCTAAATGTAACATGCTGAATTTACATAAGGAGA
>JABSRF010000212.1 GCA_013215275.1 Oligoflexales bacterium
TGAAAATTAATTTCAACCGCGATGAAAAAAACTGAGTTACAAAGGCATGAATTTAGTTTCCGACCAGACACTATCTAGGGCTTTATCCGCTTCAATACTCATGAAAACCTTTTGGCCACTACGCACCGTATCTTGAAGCTGAAAACCAATCAAGGATTTCGGAACCCAAAACATTGCTGACAGCTCCGAAATCATATTGCGCCTAGAATCCATCTTGCTCATTTCTTCTATAAGCATTGATTTTGGAGCTAATAAATTAGCTGTGAACACCATCTCTTCGAAGGCAACGAGGTGATCTTTTTGAGGCCCTAGTTCTGGGAACCTTTGTCTTTCCCCTTCGAATATGATTCTAGCAATATCTTTGGCCATGCTCATTCGGGTCTGAGGTTTTAGCTCACCCTTTCTAAAATGGATGGTATATTGCCCTGGCTTTTTCCTAAGGATCCGGCTTAACTTATCCATCATCTCGATAGGCTGAATCGTTATAAAAGGAAAAAATCTCAAAATTTCTGGCAAGTACAAAGGAGGAGTCGAAAATTCCGCTTTATCATGCAGTGAGTTCACAAAGGCCTCAACCATGGTGCGCGCCTTATTAAGGCCTTCAATACCACCTTCGAGGGCTTTTTTAATGGTTGCGTGATAAGTTTGCCCCTCTTTGTATTCATAATAAGCTTCTTCTAGCCGCGAATGACCGCTTGCAATATCATGAACCAAAGATACTTCTAAGCCAAGAACGTCAGCTAGCTTTGCAAGCGCAAATACAGACTTCACATTCTTTTCTCCACGTTTCCAGTGAGAACAGTCGGATGGGTTGAAGTTTAGTATGCCTCCCACCTCCTGGTCATGCACCTTAGCACCTTTTTGGTCCATCAAAACTTTTTGACAAAACTTAAACAACTGTACAGAATTTGGAAACTTAGCGACACCAGAGCGTCTCATCACTCCTCCGAACCATCGCGGTGATAAAAATGCAAGGTCTTGAAAACTTAGGCTTACAATAAATATAGCTGGCCACTTATTTACAGTCAAGATTCAGATAAAATTATTATAAAGCCGCTTGTTTTTCTAACTTTTTGCACGAACGAAAAATCTCGATATGATAGCTTCCCCTAGGGTAGCACCTACAATCAATCTAAACAACAATCCATACATGAGCAGCAATGCAAACACCCCGAGCCCAAGGATCTTTAAGGATACATTCTCATACAACCTAAAGAAAAAAGTGGTAATCCACTGCTCTTGGTTTAGATCAAAGACTCCCTTAGTAAACGAGTAAGTTAAGACAACTAGAAGTACAGAAAATAGCACAAAGCCCAAGTCTAGAGACCAAGCCATGAGTTTTTTGAACAGCCATCCCAAAAGGGTCTTCAATTTTTTAACCAAGGTCGTTTTCTTAGTGGCATCTATTTCAGCCTTTTTATAGAAACCTAAATTTTCCTCTGAACTGGCCTTTTTCTTATCCTGTTCTTTGACGACTGAATCTATAGACGCTGGGTTTGGCTCCTCTACTTTTGGTACTTGAAGCTTTTGGAATGGTTTTATCTCTTTTGATTTCTTGGGGCGCGTGACAATTCCAATTCCTTGGGAGAGGCACTTAAAGTCTTCTTTACAAAGCTGATCTGCCAAAGCTTTCAGCTCGTGGCTCATGGATTTTTCCATGTTTTGGCCTTTGATTTCTGGTTTCTATTTATAGATAAGCTTATCATAAGGAACTTGATCGGAGTATTGCTGGTCGGTCGTCTTATTCAATGGATTTTATGCTCAGATCCTTTTCTCGAATTTCTTTTCTAACTTCTTCATACAAACTGGAAGCTGCTTTTTGATCTCGACTCTGCCTCTGAGCATCTTTTGAATTTGCTTGATTGCTCTGCTTGGAAGCATGCTCAAGAATGGCTTCTACCGCAGCAAGAGTCACCTTAAACGTATCATGGGGAAGGCTGAGTACTTTTGGCCTCAGCCGCAGCCACTCTTCCCACTGAGTCGCAGACTCTTGTAAGTCAGAGCGATCTTTTTTTACCTGGTCGAAATAGTAAGATAGCTTGGTTCCAGAAATGGAGTTTCTACCGTAGGCCACGTAATTAGATCCCATGAATAATCAGTCAAACTTTCTATTAAGAATCAATTCGGAATTTGACACTTTTCACTCAATGATCGCTTTTTGCCTACCTAGTCGGGTCTCTTAAGATTCAGAGCTATCATCCTCAAGGCTGGATAGGGTATGCCAGTTCAAAGGTCTAGGTAATTTCGAAGTTGAGGTGAGTGCTTTTTTAGCTCAAATAAAACCCTCGCCCCTATATTCAAAAAATTGGTGTTACACTTTACATGCGAAAAGGACGCACTTCGCTGCTAGTACCTAGATTGAGATCGTGCTAGAATGTGCCCGCTAAATGTCAATGCATCCTCAGGAGATTGCTCGTGCCAAGAGAAATTAAAGTTTACAGTACCTTAAGCAGAAAAAAGCAAAGCCTTAGCCCCGTGAAACCAGGACACGTAGGCATATATGCATGTGGGGTAACCGTATACGACGATAACCACATTGGTCATGCAATGCAGGCCATTTTCTTTGATGTCATACGAACCTACCTAGAATATGCCGGCTATAAAGTAACCTATGTACGGAACTACACCGACGTAGATGACAAAATAATAAACAGGGCTAACGAGTTAGGAATTTCTCCCCGCGATTTGTCTGAAGGTGTTATCCAATCTAGCATTGAAGACCTTGCAGAGTTAGGTGTAAAGCCTGCGACCTTTGAGCCAAAGGTGTCTGAGTCAATTCCAGAAATTATTGCCATGATCAACGATTTGGTTGAAAAAGGAGCCGCCTACCCGACTAAAACAGGCGATGTTTATTATCGGGTTCGCAACAACCCTGAATACGGCAAGCTTTCCAATCGAAAGGTCGATGAACTGAAAAGTGGTACCCGTGATGTGGCCCAAGGTGAAAAAGAGGATGCTTTGGACTTCGCTCTTTGGAAACAAGATGACACCCAGGACGCAAGTTGGGATAGTCCCTGGGGAAAAGGTCGGCCAGGCTGGCATATTGAGTGCTCAGCAATGTCGAAAAAGTTCTTAGGACCAAACTTTGATATCCACGGCGGTGGACTTGACCTTGTGTTTCCACACCATGAAAATGAGATCGCTCAATCCGAATCTGCAAATGGCTGTGCTTATGCAAATGTTTGGATGCACTCTGGTTTGCTAACCATTAATCGCCAAAAAATGTCCAAAAGCCTCGGAAACTTTATCACAATCAAGGATTTTTTGAAGAAATGGCCTGGAGAGGTGCTTCGACTAGGATACCTTCAAAACCACTACAGCTCTAATATCGATTTTTCTGAAGAGATTTTTAAAACCTGCAGAAAACGCCTTCTCTACTACTACGAAACTATGAAGGCGCTCAAGGATCACTCCTTTTCTGAAACCCCTGGCAACGAAGAGAAGTCTCTACTTCCAATCAACAAGTTTAGGGATGAATTTCACAGACACATGTCGGAAAACTTCAACACTCCTGGAGCCATAGCTTGTATCAACGATGTGATGAAACAAGCCAACCAGCTAATTAAAAAGAAGAAAAATGACGACACCAAGAATACAGTCATCTGCCTAACCCACTTATTGACAGAGTGGGGGCAGGTACTTGGCCTCTTCCAACGAGAGCCTTCGATTTTCATAGAAAGCCTGAAGCAAGCACTGTTACCTGACCTTGGAATCGACAAACCCACCATTGATAAGTTGGTGGCCGATCGTTGGCAAGCGAGACAAGACAAGGACTGGAAACGGAGCGATGAAATACGCGATGAGCTAAGAAGCAAAGGGATCATTGTGAATGATGGGACGACCTCCTCCACCTGGACCATAGCTCAGCTTGTTGATGACTAGCTTAGGAGCCGCAAGTGCCTTCTTTTCTGCTGAAAAACATCGGTGAATTGGTAAGCCTCAGCCCTTTAGCTGAAGAACAAAGGTTCATTCACCTTAGGGAAGACGACCTAGGGAGCATCAAAGATGCGTGGCTTTACTGCGAGGATGGCAAAGTTGTAGATTTTGGCCAATCTCCGCCGCCTGAAAGCTTGCTCAACAGCTCATCGACTCATCAAATAGATGCCAAGCAGGGTTTAGTCTTACCTGGGTTTGTGGACTCACATACCCACCCCATTTTCTTTGGAAATAGAAGTAACGAGTTTAAAATGCGGCTTGATGGTGTCAGCTACCAAGAAATAGCTGAAAGAGGTGGCGGGATTATGGCCACCGTTCGCGCCAGCAGAGAGGCTTCAGATGAGCAACTACTGGCTGAAACCCTTAAGCACTTCAAGCAATTTCTTGCTCACGGGGTGACGACCGTCGAAGCAAAATCAGGATACGGCCTATCTCCCGATGAGGAAATCAGGCACCTGCGGGTCTTAAAAAAAGCAGCAGTCCAAACAGACCAAGAGGTAAAGATCACCTGCCTTGCCCTTCATGCAATACCAAAGGAGTACGCTTCAGCAAGTACCTATGTCTCAGCTGTTTGCGAGCATTTGCTACCAATTGTTGCCCAAGATTCACTGGCGGACTACGTGGACGCATTCATCGAAAGTGGTTATTTCTCTGCAGAGGACTGTAAGCCATATTTCAAAAAGGCTAGTGAACTTGGGCTTGGCATTCGGGTGCATGCCGATGAGTTTACAGACGCTTCGGCAGCTGAAGCAGCAGCTGATTGGAAAGCGGCAAGTGCAGACCATTTGCAATTTGTTAGCGAAACGGGCCTCAAAGCTATGAGCAAAAAAGGCGTAGTTGCATGCATTTTGCCTGGAACATCCTTGTATACCGCTATTCCATTTACATCTGGCCGAAGGTTAGCAGATGCTGACTGTGCTGTTGCCATTGCCTCAGATTTTAACCCTGGCAGCTGCAATTTGGAGAATTTGCCAATGCTAGCTATCTTGGCCGGCTTGCATGGAAAGTTGAAGAGTTGGGAGGTTATCGCTGGGATTACCTTGGTTCCGGCGCTAAGCTTAGGGCTTTCCAAACAAAAAAGAGCCCTCGCAAAAAGCTATGATGCTGACTTTTGCATTCACGATTTTACGAGTTTGGATGAGTGGTTTGCAGATTTTGGTCGAAAGAAACCAAGAGAAGTTTGGCTCAGGGGTGTCAAGTGGGGCTCATGAGACGCTTAGTAATCAATGCTCAAAACGACAAACTCTTTACTTCCTTTTGGAAGCTTCAGCATGACCACATCATCTAGTTTCTTACCAAGCAATGCCCTTGCCATAGGTGAGCTAATAGAGAGCTTATTTTGCTCGATATTAGCCTCTAAGTCACCAACAATTCTGTATTTTTTTTCTTCCCCAGTTTCTTCATCTTGTAGGTTAACCCAGGCGCCAAAGCGAATTGAGTCAGGTTGGTTTTCTGACATATCAATGATTTGGGCCCTGGAGAGCTTGTCTTCAAGGTCAGCAATTCTTGCTTCAATCATCCCCTGTTTTTCTCTGGCAGCATGATACTCAGCGTTTTCTTTTAAATCGCCATGGGAGCGTGCCTCCGCAATCGCAGCAATAACCTCGTGCCGCTCCACATTCTTTAGATGCTCAAGTTCCTTTTGCAAGGAATCATGGCCATCTGGGGTAAAAGGAATTAAATCTATATTATTCGTCATAACAAAACCTATCACTTTTCAATTGAGATACTTACAGTCAAAACAAAAACGAAAATTAGCAGGGTAGTGTTTCTAAAGGGTTGTTGTGGCAGAAAAGGCAAAGGTGTAACTTTGGCCTTCCACCTCTTGTACCGTTGTGACCCCACCAATCTTCTGAGATTCTCCAGTACCATTTTGCAAAACAAAGCCGGCACCAATTTGGCTGTTGGGCTGGACCCAGGAAAAAAATATGCTCCCGCCGACCCAGTCAACATGGTTTCTTTGGTTAGCTTTCTTCTTATTAATTTCGGGCCTGGCATCATTGTTAGTGAAGAAGCCAAGCCGCATAGGTACTGCCGGTACGATGTAGTACTCTAACCCTGCCATAAAATTGGTGACAGCTTCTTTTCCGTATAATGCGTAAGAGAAGCCACCGAATTTTTCAGCATCAGTTTCCCCTGTAACATGAACCACGTCCGCCGTCATTAATAAACGCGTTGAAGCAAAGTAGGCGACCCCAAGGCGATAGGAATTCACCATGGAACCTAAGGGATTGGTTTGCTTGGAAACATTGCCAGGGCTTTGGTAAACCCCAACAGCCGAAGGGTTTGTCAGCGGGGGCTCAGTCTGACCAGCTGCTGATTGGCTTTCAATCGTTGCCTGATCATCGTCGAGGAGTTTGATCCTTCTGATCTCCGCCGTTTGTTCATAGGACTGAGAAAGAAAGCTTCCAAACTTTGCTGTAAGGTAACTCCAAATAAATGTCCTACCCATTGATGGTTAATTTTAGTACAGTTCTGGCCTGTGATTGCGCACTC
>JABSRF010000213.1 GCA_013215275.1 Oligoflexales bacterium
TGAATCAGTCTTCTTACTTTGTTGACAGACGAAGGAAGTTTGAATCTTTCATCAGATCACAATGCAGAATCTAGGTTAAAGCAGCATCTTAGCCAACTATTAGTAAAACTAACAATTCAGATTGGTAAAAGTAGATCTTAGATAGAAATTGAAAATGCGGTTGAAAGCAATGCAGTCAATTAAGAGTGTTTTTTTTCAATAAACACCCGCAGAAGAAAATTTGCCATGCTGCTTTTCTAAGTAGTTCTTTTCCTCTTCGATGTAATACTTTTCAATCCAATGTTCAAAAATCATCATGATATAGTGTGGTTCGACCCTAACGACCTTCATTTTGGTGTTGTGCTGGTAACCATGCAGCATAATGACGGTCATGAGAAAGACCTGTCCAGGGCTAGGATAATGGGAGTCTGACTGGAACTTAAGTCCCGATTGGGATAGGTCAATAATGGGAAAGAGGCTACCGTTTACATTGAGCTGGGCTCGCTCTTGAGTCGGGTATTGAATTCTAAAGTGCTGCCTTTGGTTAACGGTCATGGTTCATGGTCTTATGTTAAGAAGCTATCTTTCCTTCCTCTGAGCTTTCTTTTTGAAGAATTCTTTTTTCAGGCTTCTTTTTCCCACCAAAAATCATGCGAGGAATACTCGCAATATCTTCAATGATGGCGTAAGCACTCGGCACCCATATCAGGGTCAAGATGGTTCCGCTAGTAAGTCCCCAAGCCATGGCAAGGGTCATAGGGGTAAGCATGGCATCAGATCCCCCGATTCCATAAGCAGTTGGGAGTAGCCCACTGATTGTTGTTAGGGAGCTAACTAAAACCGCTCTTAACCTTAGCCTCGACGCTTTTGCCAGAATACTCTTAATGGGTGTGTCGGTTTCTTCATGTTTGAGCTGCTCTATAAAAGAAATCAAAATGATTCCTGAGTTAACGATGATCCCTCCGAGTCCAATGATTCCTATCAAAGCTAGGAAGCTAATTGGCTTTTGGTGAGCTGCAAAAGCAACAGAAAACCCAACCAGCCCTAAGGGAATCGTGGTCATAATAATAAGGGGTCTAAAAAAAGAGTTAAAGAGAAAGACTAGCAGTGCGAAAATCCCAATCAAGGATAAAACTAAAGCGTTCCAGAGGCTGTCCATAGATTCTTTTGTGCTCTCAGCTTCTCCACCAAATACGATGGATACCTCAGGGTATTCTGGAAGCAAGCTTGCAAAAATATCGCTAACTTTTTGGTTGGCGACGATCGCAGTGATCTGGGATTCATCAATCGAAGCGGTCAATGTTTTGGCTCTTTTGAAGTCAAAACGCTTTATCTGTGGCGTTCCTTTTTCTACCTTTAGCTTTGCAATCCTAGAGAGGGGGATGAGGTTTCCACGGCTATCCATAATTCTAAGAAGGCCAAGGTCTTCTTCATTGAGGCGCTGGTCCTTACCAAGCCGAATTAAGATATCCACTTTCTTGTTTTCAAGGTTGACATCAGAGGCAATTTTTCCAGAAATAGCAGTTCTGATTGCAAGGCCAATTGAGTTGACATCGAGGCCAAGCATTGCAGCCTTGTCATAATCTACTTTCACATAGACTTTGTCTTCTCCAAATATGTCGTCAACCCGAACATCTCTAATGCCCGGTGTTTTAGAAATCTCTTCCTTGATGCGTCCAATCACTGCATTGAGGCTGCTTAGGTTGTTGGCTCTAAAAGTCGCATTGACTGGGTCTCCCACTGGAGGGCCATTGACCATAGCCTCATGAGTAATCTGCTCAATGCTGCCCCAGGCTTTGATGCCCCTGAGTTTACTTAAGAACTCACCATCAGATACATTGTTCTTAGTGAAGTCATTTACATAAATCAAAAGAACACCCACGTTATCGCCTTGTTTACCTTTTGGGTCTATGGGACCAAGGCTAGTCGTGCCTGCTCTCGTTACCACATGGAGGATATTGTCACCTGCCACTTCAAGCAACTTTTGAGCAACCATACTCATGGTCTCTTTTGCTTCATCTAAAGTGGTTCCCCGTTTCATTTCAACCCTTGTAGCGTAAATTTCGGTCTGTTCCGCAGGGAAGAGGATCATCTTATTAAACACAGTCATCATGATGATGGAGCCAGCTAAAAGGCCTGTAAAAACAATTAAGGTGAGGTATCTTAGCTTAACCGTGTAGTATATAAATTTTTCAAAAGACTTTGCGATGCGGTCGAAAAAGGATCTTTTGGTTTTTTCTTTGTGAGATATCCTTCCTTTCTTGTCAATCCCTACCAGTCGCATTGGGAGTAAAAAGAAGCTTTCGGCAAGGCTTACCAATAAGGAAATGCTCACGATAATGGGTATATATCTTATGAATTTACCCATGATACCTTTGGTGACCAGCATGGGTAAAAAGGCAGCTATTGTGGTCATCACGGTTGCGGTGATGGGAAGCCAGAGTTGTTTGATTGACTCTATGGCAGCCTCTTTTGGAGTGTAGCCCTCACTCTTCAAACGAGCGTAATTTTCACTAATCACAACGCTATTGTCTACTAGCATTCCTAATGCGATAACAAGAGCTAATATTGTGATCGCATTTAAGTTCATATCTAAAGCAGGTATAAACCCAAGAGTCGCTAAGACTCCCAATGGTAGGGAGAGGCTTGCAACAATGCCAATGCGACCAGGTAAAAAAAGTAAAAGAAAAAATACCACGAGAAGTAAGCCAGAAAGTGCATTTGAGCTGAGAATGCTTAACTTGTTTTCTACCTTTGTTCCTTCGTTATTGTAGATAATAAAATCAATTTTATCTTTATAAGCGTTGCGGAAGCGCTCCACCTTGCTTTTAACATCAGCAACCAGTTCAAGGGTATCGGTCCCGCCTTTTTTATTGACGATCATCAGGGTTGCTGCCTTGCCATTATAACTTGTGAGCACTTTGGCATTTTCTTCTGTGTCGAAGACTTCACCAATGTCTTTGACCCTTACAACTTTGCCACTGTAGTTTGCCCTTAAAACGATATTTTCAAGATCTTCTTTGTTTTCTATCTTACCTTCTATCCGAATTAATTTTTGCTTTCCTTCTTTCTCGAGTTTACCGCCAGGAGTATTGGTATTACGTCCTTGAATCTTGCCGAGCACCTCTTCAATTCCAATGTGGTTGTCCTGTAGTTTTTTCAAATCTACTTCAACTTTGAACAGCCTTTTTCTGAACCCTACCTGCCTGACATTGAGGACAGATTTATTGTCCTCAACCTCTTCTTTCAATAAATCCACTATTTTATCGCGGTAACGATCTTCGTTTGGACCGACGACTGCCACCTCTATCACTGGGAACTCTTCTGATTTAATCTCTGTAAACTTTGGCCTCTCTCGTAGGTCAGGAGGAAGGTCAGAAACTCGGTCGAGCGATCTCTGCAAGTCGGCCATGACTCTATCTGAATCAACATTGTCTATGTCTGCTCTGATGGTGATGGTGCTCCTACCAGCTTGACTCACGGAACGTATGTCTTTGATACCACTTACGGTTCTTAACTCGTCCTCGATTGGCTTTGTTATTTTGGTTTCTACATCTTCAGCGCTAGCACCATCATAGGATGTGGTGACCGTGGCCATCGCGAAGTCAACCGTCGGATAGCTTTCAGAATTGAGCCTGAGTAAACCCATAACGCCAAAAATCACAACAAACAGCGACAAAACTAGCGTGAACTTGTAGTTTTTTATGAAGAAATCAGCAACGCTTAGCATAGCTTTTGTCCTTTAAAGTTTGTTTATGGAGCACGGTGCCTTGTTAAACACTTTGAAATAGTCAAGAACTTCATGAATGATCGCTAATTGGGCATTTGTCTGATCGATTTCACTAGCTTGTGCTGCATTTTGGTCTTGAATCAGCACCTCGACCGGAATCCTTGCTTGCCTATAGCGACGCTCACTTCCTTTTTGCACTAGGTTCAGCTGACTGCTATTCTCTTTTTGAGATTCTAAAAGCTTGGAAAGTAAGTCGATCATCCCCTGAATACTCGCGTGTCGAGCGTCCACCTCTGCGCGAATATTAGCGATATTGCTAGCTAGTTCCGCTGCTTTGGCTTTAACTTGAAAGTCTTTGGAGTCACTCAAGGTGCTTCCGAGTGGCATGGAAATGCTGACTCCTACCAAGTAGTCGTTGGCCTGGCTTTTACTGAATTCATCCATGCTTTCCTCGAAACCAATGCCGTTGTTGGTAAGTTCGAATTCCGAAAAAGCCTTGAGATCTATGCTGTCGTAGTGCTTCAGCTCGTTCAGGTCGCTTTTATGCCTTTCCTCATCAAACTTAATGACCTGACCATAATTGGTATGCTCCCAGGGGGTTTTAGCTTGATTAGCGATCCACATGGTGCATTGAAAAACCTCGCTTGTAACCTTATCATCATCGCTTCTCTCTAGTTGTAGCACCTTTCCAGATGCGTCAGGAATGAGTTGATACAGCGCACGTTCTAGTCCTTTTTTTTGAAATTCTAAAGAATGTATCTTAGCCATCACACTAGCAACCTGGGCTCTATAGCGAGCAATTTCATCTTTTTCAGCAATGGCAAGGTTTGCTCGAACCTGTGCCTCTTTCTGCTGTTTTCTTGCCAATTGCAGGAGCTTTTGGGTAACCTTGGTTGACCTATAATTGGCAATCAAAGACCAGTAGATTTTGCGAACCTCAACCTCGACCTGTTTGAAGCTAATTTCGTTGCGAGCCTTTTGGATTTCGGATCTTTTGCCGATACTAAGCCTTTTTGCATCATCAAGCTGACCTAAGAGGTTCTTCCACAGATCCATTTCCAAGCGAAGCCTGACTCCTATCCTGGCAGAGTCATTGATCATACCATCCGTCGAAGAACGTTTGTCAGAGTAAGCAAATAGAGCTCCGTTGAGTCCGTAAGGAATGCGGGTCCGTATGCCAGTTTCGTAATGATGAGTAGGACCCCATATGGGGTTGTTTGGAACCTTGGGCTTTAGGTTTGAATTTTGGTAATTTGCGTTTGCATACCATTGGCTGGTGAATTGATCATCAAAAGCCCTTTGCTGGCTTTCGATCATAAGGATGCTTGCCTCGAGTGCTTGACTAGTCGGATTCGCCTTTTTAGCCAAAGCCACTAAGTCTTTTTCCCCTAGGGGGTTCCCCAAGGCTTTTATTGCGGAAAGGTAAGACACTAAGCTTATGAGAATCAGCCTTTTGGCCATTTTGTTGCTCCTGTATAACCTGCACTCACAGTTCGCGAATCTAGCCACATTATACGTTGCCGCCTTTGAGTTGGTTGATACAACTTAACATCAAATTTGACAATTAGTTAATTCCGCTTTCGGATTTTAATAGGAATCTAAAGGATTGGGGTGTAGCCGTGTTGGGTAAGCTTAAGGTTTCTGTTTATTTATTGAACAAATTCTTAAGAATTCCAGAAAAAATCAAATTGTTCTTTTTGGTCATCCTCACTTCTGGGGGCGGCGAGGAATGACACTGCATTCCGAACTCTGCATCTGGAAATGTTTGCGCTAAGAAATCTTTATAATGACTCACGCACTCATCTCTTGTATCTGCATGGATAAATTTATGGTTCACCAAGCTGTTTAAAACATGCTCTAGGTGGCCAGGAGGAATGAGCCTGACGCAATCATAGTACAAATGAAAATGAGTGATTCCCAATTCTGAGAGGGATCGGTGGATCCCTAAGTGTTTTTTATCATTTCGAAAGATAAATTTGGGACAATCATACTTTTTGTTAATCGCACAGCATTTGAGGCCTTTCTCGACGAGACGAGAACTTTGCTCACTCGCATAGATGCTAATGAAGTTTTTAACAGCTTGGATCTTAATGATATGCTCATTGTTTATCTCAAACTCGAAGATATCATCGGTGTTTTCAATGAGATGCTTTTTGAGGGATGGGTCATGAATGCTTGCTGATACAAGCGATGAACAAGCCAAGCTCAAAAAAATTACAAGACTGATACGAAAAAACATATGACCTCTTTGTTGTGAGTCTAGTTGATAGAAAAGGAAGATACGATATATCAAAATGAGTTTTGCTTGCAAGGTATACGCATTGGCTAAAGAAGTTTTACTATTACAGGGGCGTTTTACAGCTTTGGCATGGGCTTATTGAGGAGCATCTCAAGTTTGCGTGGAAGTTCCGCAGGAGGCTGGAATATTCCGTAAAGGCACAGCTCTCCTGGTTCAAATTGATAACCCTTTGCCTCAAAGTCGTATTCCACATCCAAATCGTCCCCATTTTTGATTTCAATGCTATTTAGCTTTAACTCTAGTTTCTTTCCTTTTACCCGAGCATCGATGATGCGGTCTTTAAGTGACGCTGCTTTGTGGTAAACTCTGGATTCCTTAAATTTTGCAGAGGCTCCCGACTTGAATTCAATAAGAAAATGCAAAATTAATCTTGCCGTCCAAAATTCAAAGAAAAATTGTACTTGAAAAA
>JABSRF010000214.1 GCA_013215275.1 Oligoflexales bacterium
TTGAGTTAAAGTAAGTAAAGAGCTATATGAAGTCAAAAGCCTTTAAATAAAGGTATTTTATATTTCGCTACAGCGACAAGCTAACTGAGCTCTCAGTTGTTCATACTTACCGTGTGACTTACGAAGAAAGCATTTTCCTTCTTCAGAATCAATTCTGATGATATAAAGCCATTTATTGTCAACTAGGTCTCTCACCATCTCATGTTTTGCAATAATGTCGTCTATTGCGGTCTGTGGCGCTTCAATGTAAACGCTTAACCTTAGAGGTTCGTGTACAAACTGCTCTCCGTCATGAATGGACTCCAGAGGCAAACCTATTTTCAAATCACTACTATTTCCCTGCAGAACTCCAGATTCACCAAAAATATTATGAAGTGTTTTTGATCCAGAGCTATACTTTGATGGTGCAACAGTGGGAGCATAATAGTGCATATTAATCCAGTTCGTCACCACCATTGGGGCAGTCATAATCATTTCTAACGTGGTAAAGCCTTCATCTTTCTGCCAATCGTAATCATGTAGGAAGATCCGACTTTCGTGATCTTGGCCTTTCGTCCTCCAGCGAGGGGCTACCACAAAACTGTGGTTACCTGCTAGCCCCCACTCAGGCCTGACCTCAGACCAATTGAAAGCTCGAGTGTTTTCGGAACTCAGTCTTGTGACATTAGATTTGGTCGCACTTCGGTCTTCTCTTGCCGCCTTGCTTGCAGCTTTTAAGTCACCCTCCAGTTTTTCTAATTTCTTAGCGACTGGGGCATCTAAATGCTTGTAAGGAAATAGAAAGACCTCATCGCTTACCGTTTCATGGACTGCTGGAAAAAAGACCGTAGACTCAGGTATGTTAACGCCTTGAGTCGCAATACCCTTGCGGATTTCAGGGTCATTAAGAATATCCGTCATTATTTTTGCGTTCACATCACTACCATTGCCACCACAGGCTCCACATTTTAATCCTGATTGAAACGCATTATTAGAGCATTTACTGGTATGTCCGACGAGGATAAACACCTCTGGAAAATCTTCTGCACAGCCCATATGCTTCAAAACGGCAGCACACTGCTTCACCACTTCAGACTGATCGACCTGTGTGCCATTGATATTGGTGATATCTATCTTGTTGTCAATCACTTGGGTGTCGATTGTATTCCTTAAATTTAGCTTCTTAAAAAAGCTAGCAAAGGTATCTCGTATTAGTTGCCAGGCCGAGACCAATCCGAATAGCTCTACATAAAAGAAGGAGGAATATGGCATTTTACGCACATGCTTCATAAAGCTTTTTGAGAGTAGATAGTTTGCTTTCAACCCTTTATCTTGCTTTTCAATCCTCGATTTGTAAGCAGGAGATAGGAGAACTGGTAGATGGTTAGCAGCTTCTCGATAATTAGGAAGTTTGAAGTCTGTGGGCAAGCCAAAAAAACCCGCGAAACCTACTGTTTTCACGGTTGGAATATGATTCTCTATGGCACGTCTTGCCATCTCAGACCTAACATCTATACAGAAAACCATACTGCACCATGGCTTCTCAGAAGCTGGCTTCGATGAGTTTAACTTGCTCACGGTTCTTAATTGCATGCTATATTCCCAGCTCTTCTGAAAGACCCCTCTTGCATAATCTACCCAGTGATCTTGATCGCTCTTTTTTCTCTTAAACACCTCTAAATATTTTTGGCTGGAGATTTTTTTGCATTGGGCAATGCCATATTCGTAGGCTAAGCTTACGGCCAAAAGCTCCTCAACCTTCCCATACACCTCAACCTTGTATCCGATTGATTTTTGCCAAACTTGGAAGGCAAACTTACTGCCCCATCCCAAGGTCCTAGAAATCAAAGTCTGCATATACAGGAACTTGCTGCCCTGATCCTTGAACCCCAAATGGCTTAAAACATACTCGATTGCCTCTAAGTGATTAAGGCCCCTTAGTTTGTTGATTGCTTCATTAAAGCCCGCAAAACCGATATAATGCAGAGCCTCATCGTACTCCAAGCCTTCAAGCCAGTACTCCCAGAATGAACTTTTTCCCTCCTTGACTGGGACTAAGGACTGCCTTTTGTCAAAATACGCCATTAAATACTTGAACAGGTCGTTTCGCACCAAGTCGTCAACTTTCGAATCATATGAAAATTCGACTAAACTAGGAATAAAATGACTGGTACTAGATTTTCCTACAGACTTAGCCTTGCTTATGAAATAGCCATAGGCCTCACCCTCCTGACCGTGCTGAGAGTGTACCTCCTTCAAAACCTCAGGATCAATGTGCATTGCCTCTAATTTACTTAGATACTCGCCTAACGGTAACAGCAAATTGCAACCTAAAGAAGGCTCCATTCCGATCAGCAGATCCTCAAATGGCTTATCTTTGAAGTTCCAAAATGGATTCACGGCTGCCGCACTTTGAAGAGGCCAGGCTGGAGTAATAACCTTAATCACCTCTTGAATGAGTTCTTCTAAGCTATCATCATGATTTGTGTTATCGGGCTTATCATCATATTCCCAAAGATTCTCAGCGGCCGAATTTTCGTTGACACCTGATTCTCTAAGCATCTCGCTTCCCCTATTATTTGCAGCATGAAATGGCTTAGCCGCATAGATTTTTCAATTTCGTTCCCTATATGATCGGACATTTCAGTTGATAGATAAAATATATAATAGATATATTTGCGATCTCTAAAACAGATCAGTTAGAGACAGCAAGACGAAATTTAGAAATAGAATAAGTGGACACATAGCGGAAAGCTGGGGGCAGATGCCCCAGATTCAGAGAGTTGTTGTTTTACCTGAAGCGAAACCTATTGCGCTTAAAGGTAGCAAAATCAAAATCGCTTGCTTCAACCTTAGCTTTATACGCCTGAGGCTCCATATTACGGAAGGTCTCGTTGATCTCTGCCCATCGCTTTGTTTTGCTAGTAGCATAATTAAATGCCGTACCTGCAAGCTGGCTAATCCCTGAGGTGCCCTGGACTAGCAAATTAGCCGCTTTCGTACTCACAGCATTATGGATGGACTTTAAATCGATCTGAGCAACCTTGAAATCAGGATCTAAGCGCTGAGCCATGGAAATCTGACGATTGATGTTTTCCACTTCAAGCTCTAGGAAAGCACTTCCGCGGTAGAACTGAATAAATGAGTCATCAGCAAGCTCAACACGGTGCTTATCCAGAAGGTTCCCGATTTCGGTGGTGATTTTTTTTGTCTTCATATAGTCTGGCATATTCGCCGGGATATCCTGATACACCAACGATATTTCACGGAGAAGATGTGCTTTCTGGCTGTCGGACAAACCATTTACATAAGCTGCTGAAGCAGTTTTGTGCTGGCTGATCATCTCTAGCCCTTCGATCATCTTCACAGGATCCTCGTACTTCAAGCCAATCCCAAAGATTGCTGCAGCGGTACGGTGGTTAACATCTAATGCTCCAGTGGCGCCTAAATCAATTGGGGTCATGCGATAGCGTTTTCCATCAGCTGATTGGGAGAAAAACATATTTCCTCCATGTAAGTCAGAATGGAAAAATCCATCTTGATGAAACAATGATTTTTTAAGCCATAAGGTATAAAAATCTACTAGTGCATTTTTTCGCGAGGCTAAGGTTTCGGTCGACCATTCAACCTTTAGCTGTTTTTCAATAGAGTCGAAACCTTGACCTGGAGCCAGCTTCATAAACATCACACCCTTATAGCTGTCTTGTACGCCAACTTTAACCGCTTCGACAGGCTTTATCTCTCCTCGGGCAGTTGAGTGTGTGTAAACTTCATGAGCTTTCCTCAGCGCATCGAACTCCTTATGAAGGTTCAGCTCTTCTGCAACCCCATTGAAGACCTTGTTCATGTTGTTTAAGGCTATCTCGTCATCGCCTAGTAGCTTCGCGATGGCCTTCTTCTCATCTTCAAAGGTCGCCTCAATCTCAGGCTTTAAGAACTTGACGATTACAGACTCACCGGTATCAACTCTCTTAAGCATTCCGACCTGACCGACCGATGCTGTTGCCACATACTTTGGAGCACCTTCACCAAACATTTTTGTATATAGAGCTTGGCCGTCCTGACCATTTTCACTGAGGGACTTAATGATTAGGTTCTTTGCCTCTTCTGGGGTCACCTTAGGCAACTCACTTTTAAGCTTTCTTAAGTCTTCTACAAGCAGTAAATCTTCTTTAATCGCCTGTAGTTCTTTTAGATCGAGTCCCTTCTCTGCAATCAGTTTTTGAAACCTTGGACTTTCTATTTCATCATCAACTAAGATAGCTTTTTGCTCTTCTGACAAGGCATGCTTATTAGTGTATTTCCAGATATTTTCCTCAACAACCCACTTGATTTCTGATCCGAAATACTGAAACATCTTTTGAACAGTGGGTCCTGAATTATTGATCCCAGCAATCAACAGATGCCTAGAGGTGATCAACTCACCTTCTGCTAGCTCTGTATTGAGAACTGCTGCTACGACTTTTTGCTTTTGCGTGGGTGAAAGCTCACTAAAGTACTCCTTCACCATAGTTTTTGAGACTTTCTTGTAGCTCTCTGGGATCGTCACCTCATCAAGCTTTAAAATGCTTGCGAAGTCTGCGTCAGTAATCTTTTCTACTGAAAACTCATTGATTGACTCTTGAATCCTTGCATGGGCATTATTGAAGAGAGTATCTGGAGACTTTGCTAGGGAGTTTACAGCAGAATTAAAAAGCCCTTTTCTTACCCATTCTGAAGTTCCTCTAAAAACAATATTAACAAGATCAGCCACACCGATAATTATGTTAGCCACAAAGACTTTCCAGCGATACTTACTCCTAACAGAGCTTAATAAGCTTTTATCACCGGACTTGGCATTTAGCATGTCCGTTTTTAGCTCGGAATCTTCAAACCCAAAGGCTGTGATATAAGCCCTTAGCTTCTCATCCCCACTCTTTTTATAACCAACATCTGAAAAATCTTTTAAGATTCTGTAAGCATCATCTTGCTTCCCAAAATCAATTAAGGTTTGCTTAAGTTCCATTGGGGTTTTTGCTTGAACCATTTTTGCCACAAAGCCTCTCATTTTCTGGGAGTCTTCTCCACTAAGCTGAAAGGATGGAAGGTTGTCAGCTCCTTGTTCAAGGCTAGGGGCCTCCACCTGCTTTTTCAGACAGCCACTGGAAAGCATAAAAAGGATCAGGGAAATAGATAACATCAAGTTTGATTTCATAGACGTCTCTTTTTAAAAGGTTTATTGTCCTACACGCTGATTTATTGCAAAAAGAGATCCAAAATTTACTTGACATTTGATAATAATTTTTACTTCATTTTATTAGAATGTTATCGCCCAATCGATGTCATCCAGCTGATTTTCTTAATTAAATGGACTTTACAACTAACAACAGTTGTATATTTTTTTGACAGTTGAAGGAGGAGAGGATGGGAGAACAGCAAGCCTAAAGCCAATCAATAGGGTTAGTTGCTTTCACCTAGTCATACAAAGCATCCCAAAACAAAGCGAACGGACCGACACCTGATCGACCAAAGTACTCATCAGTACCAAATAAGAAGTTATCTGACTTCGCATCAACAATATCAACGCGAACATTAAGCTGAGGGATTAGATTATCATCCAAATCCTGTAAGAATCGTTTTGCCCCCGGATCATCACCCATTCGCACAAAGCTGAACGCAGCTAAGGTTTCCCTTCCAGGTCGTTCGAGGTTGTTTTCTCTGATGACTCTTCGGAAGAACTCCTTCACAGCACGTGTATCGTTAGGAGCACCATCCGTTAAGATGACGACTGTAAAGGGCTCGCTACGCATCAAAAGACTGTGAAGCCATTTATCGTAAGTATCTGTTAAGGCTTCTGCTAATGGAGTTCCACCCTGCGGTTGATAGCTTGCGAAAAAGGAGTCAATTTCATGAACCTGAGTGATGGTCTCATGGACACTGCGTAGTCCTCGGTTAGTGCTATCCCATAGCACCGTTTGCACCCGGTTATCCACATCCAAACAAAGGGCTAATTCAATGATGCTTTGTGCAGCAATCCTTGCAGAATCCCACCTCGTCCATCCTCTAGAGTGTCGTCCGGTTGGATCATTGTCAGGAAGGGTCATGGAACCACTTCTATCCACTAATATGAATACCTCTCGTGCCGCAAGACCTGCTAAGCGTTCACGATCATTACGAGCCATTTGCGGATCTCGAACGATATCGATGTACTGCTGATTTGTAATTCCTTCCTGGGACATCATCACTTCTCTTCCTAGGTCCATCCTATTCTGCTCAGAGAGCCTACCATACTCAGTTCTCCCGAATCGTTCTTTAAAGGGAGTATCATTAGATTGGTAATAGCCTTGTTGCTGCTGTTGCGGCACTGGTCTCGATCTATTGACGCACTCTAACGGTCATTAACTCCACGATACTCATAGGTTTAGCAATTATCCC
>JABSRF010000215.1 GCA_013215275.1 Oligoflexales bacterium
TTGTGGTACGACACTTTACAACCAAGAAAGTACCAGCAGTAGCTCAAGGGATAATTGCTAAACCTATGAGTATCGTGAAGTTAATGACCGTTAGAGTGCGTCAATAGATCGAGACCAGTGCCCATTGATGAACCTCATATGATACTCCTCGTTATGCAGTCCTTGGTCTCTCTTGATTCGGAATAATCACGATAGAATTTAGGTTATGTTGTGTCAAAGTTGATAGCTTGTAAGAGCTGATTTTTAGAAAACATTTGGAATGATGAGAGTTATGCTTGACCCTAGGCCTTTCTCTGAGGTGATCTTTATCTGTCCATTTAGATCTTCCACAGCCTTTTTCAATGCCGGCATTCCGACTCCCCTTCCAGATATATGGCTGACTTCACTGGCTGTGGAGAGTCCATCATGAAATATTAGATCCAGTATTTTTTCTGGTGGTTTACTTGCAGCTTCATCGATACTAAATATTTTTTTCTTAATGGCTAAAACGGTAAGCTTTTCAGCGTCGATTCCAGCCCCATCATCTTTTATCGTGATAATAAGCTCTTGGTTATGAGATTTCTCAAACCGAAGTTCAATATGGCCAGTTTCTGACTTCCCAATTTGTTCTCTTAGCAATGGAGACTCGATACCATGATCACAAGCATTCGTGACGGCATGGACTAAGTTTTTGAATATGGGTTCGTAAGTTTTTTTCTCTATTCTTAGCTCCTGGCCGATTATGGTTAGGTCGATCTTTTTATCAAGTTTAGTTGATAATTTTCTGACGACATTTTTGTATATTGTGGTAAACAATGAAATGGCACAGTGTTTGTGATAGTCCAAAATCGATTCGAATTTTTCTTTTATATCATGATCCAAATCCTTGCATAGCTCATAAAGCATTTCGATATGGGCTTTCTCAAATTTGTAATGCTCGACCTGCTCTTTGTCAAATTCTATCTGTAAGACAGCACGATTCGTTACTAAAAATTGGCGCATCACATCTTCAAGCTCGTATGCATACTTTCTAATTTCTCGACACGCTTCGTAGTCATCACTTCCGAAGGTAGTCAAACTAGATTCCATCTGGTGAATCCGTCCAAAAATCTCATCCAAACCAAAAATCGAGCTATTACCTTTTAAGGTGTGGAGCCCTCGTTTGAGGTCTTTGACGTTTGTGGATTCCTTCATTCTTGATATTTCTAGTTTGTAATGAGATAAGAACGATGAAAAAGATTCGATATTGGTAATAATATTGATAAGAGATTGATTGAGGGTTACTTTCCTCTGCATTTCCTTTTGTTTTAATACTGTTTCTGTTATGTCTGTGGCAACAACAATTATTTTCGATGGATCATTATTCCCGTTGAAAACGGTGGTGTAGTGAAAATCAATGATTTTTCCATCAAGAGTGTTAAATTGCTTCTTTAGTAAGCTTATATTCACCTCATAAGGCATAATATTTTCGAAAAGCTGCTCAAGTGTCAAAACAAGTTGGGATTCTTGGTGTTCAATAAGATTAAAGATATCTCCAATTGCCTTGCCTGCAATTTGATTGCTAAAAATGTCTTCACATGCCTTTGAGGTCGTCATACCGATTGAAATGTCACTTCTGATCGTAAAAAACCCACTCCTTAAATTGTCCAGAATTTCTTTGTTTTGTTTGTGAATTCTTGCAACTTCGTCAGCCATATCCCGTTCAGCTTCTGCGACGACCCTACTGGTTGCCTCTTGTCTGAGTTCATTATTAGCTTCTCTCAAAGACTTCATGGTAGAAACGAGCTGGTCATTTTGTACTTCAGCTAGTTTTGCAGATTTTCCCATTTTGTAAAAAGACTTGATTTTTGCGGCGAGAATTTCTTTAGTGGTGGACGTAGGGATATAGTCATTGACACCTTCCTTGTAGGCCATAAGCATGACCTCAGAGTCCATATTTTCACTTATCATGATGATGGGCATGAGAGGACGTTTTGATCTAATTTCTCTGATTGTTTGTAGATCACTAAACAAACCTATGATCCGGCATTCTATGATCAAAATATCAACCACTTCTATGAGAGGCTCAAAAGACCCAGATTCTGAATGTTGAAAGTTATTGATAGATATTGTGGCGTATTCTTGCTTGAAATCAAGCACCAACTGATGAATGCTTTCTCGCTCAATAATACCCAAAACGGATATCAGATCACCACCAGATTCCTGGTCGACATCTAAGTCATCAATTAGGTCTTCATTTTCTTCTAAACTACTACTCATGACGCCTTTTCTTTAAGCTCCTTAAGTTTCTCCTTTGCTCTAGCAAAGCTTGGCGAAATCTTTAAGCAAGTTTCAAGATACTTAATAGAGTTATTAAAATCTGCCATTTCGATATAACAAATTGCCATGTTGAAGTATACTTTCGGGTTGGTAGGGTCAAGTTTTAGGGCGTTTTCATAGCTTTCGATTGCATCGCTATAAGCCCCTATACGCTTTAAACAAACACCTTTTAGATTAAGAAGGTCATTGGATTGGCCGTAAAGTTTTTCGGCTTCAAACAATAGCTCTAGACATGACTCGAAATCTTCTTGTGTATAGCGGCATTTCGCCAAGCAAATATGAAAATCGGGTACTTGAAAATTTCGTTCAATTGCAGTGTTGCAAAGGTCTTCCGATGCTTGATATTGTTTAAACTCTATGAAAAGTTTTACACTACGACTGTAATAAAAGATGTCGTCATGAGTGGCTAGTAGTTTTTTAATATTTTTATCAGCTTCTTCAAAGCGTTGATTTTGCAGGCATACTTTGGCTGCTAGTAACAAGCTTTGTGGTGTGGTATCACCGGAGTCAGCCACTCCTTTTATGAGGTTATCAGCTTTTTCTGAGTCATTAGTCTGCACATAAGCATGTGCAAGGCCAAGTGAGCTCCTAACACTTTTTGATGTTAAGCCTCTTAGCTCCTGATACATTTCAACAGCCTTCTCTGATTCTTGCTCTAGTAGTGCTGTTTTAGCTTTAGTATACTTATTTTCAATCGTGCCATTTGTGTTAAAAAGCGAAAGAGTGGAGTTGATAGAAAACTCCATCGAAGGAAGCGATATTGGAAGTTGCAAGTATTTGATCACACCGTATTGCTTTAAAACTTCTTCAGGCTCTGGAGGATCTTCCTTTCCAAGCAAAGTCACAGGGATATTAGGCACTTTTTCATTGATTTTAATTTCTTTTATAAACAGCCACCCAGAAATAAACTTTAGATCCTGATCGCAAATCACATAGTCAACCGGATTGTTGATGAGGTTTTGCATTGCTTCAATGCCATTCTCAAAATGCTTGATGTTATTGAAGCCCAACTTTTTAAGGCATTTCGCGACCGCAACTATATTTTCTTTGTCCGCAGAAAGAAGATAGATACGGGTTTGGGGGTCTAAGTTCATAAAAACCTCAAAATATGTGAATTAGTATTGAATCTTCCCTTTAGTAATACTTAGCTAAAAAATTGCCTCTTATTTACAACCTGTGTCATTTATTCAGTCTTGAGATTACATGAGCCGTATCGACCAACTAAACAAAAATTATAGGATACCAATTCAGGTCTTACAGAAACCTATTATTTTTTTCATAAATTCAGTGTCTTAGTGTTTGTGTAGCGGGATGATTTGATCTCCCATCGGAGCAAAGTAATTGAGATATTTGAAATTTGATCGAATCATATTTTTTTTGGTAAAACAAAAAATTAATTTTTTTTGCGCCTTTTCGAAATGTTAACGTCCTTAGTGAGCCAATATTTTGAAACTTGATATACTAAAAGGGAGAGGTTAAAACCACCGTAATGCCCAGAGCAGTTTATTGTTCTACCCCTTCCCTCTCGGTAAGCCCGTTTAATCACATTGTTTACGAGGGTAAATTGTGGAGATGAGGCAAACTAAAAAGGAGTTTAATTACGTGGAACGAATCCTACTAATTGTGGACGAGGATAAAACAAATTCAGAATTATTGCATAATATGCTAAAAGAAGGTTTTTATATAAAGTGCTCTGAAAATCTTGCTAATAGTTTAGATAAGATAAGTGAAGTCAGGCCACATGTTATCATTGCAGACCTGAATGTTAACAAAGGGCAAGGCTCATTTGAACATATTAAAACCATAAAATCAAATTATGAGACTAGGGTTATTCCAGTCATTGGTTTAAGTAGCGATAAAGAGGATGAGTCCAAAGCTTATATTAGTGGCTGCGACTACTTTCTCACGAAACCTATCGACAATTTTAAGCTTTTAGATACCCTTCATAAGCTTGCACAGAAAAAACTCTCTGTTCTAGTCGTTGATGATGATGAAGATATCTTGGATATTATCGAGGAATTCTTAAATAAATCATTCAAGGTTCTCAGAGCCCATGACGGTGAAGATGCATTGATAATGTATCAAAACGAGATGATCCATGTTATTGTAACAGATATTCAAATGGCAAAGATGGATGGGGTATCATTGATCAATAAAATCAGAGAAAACGACAAAACATTGCCAATCATTGCTATATCGGGAGTGGGCGCATCATTCCTTTTAAGTGCCATGAAAGTCGGGTCGGACAATGTCATCGATAAACCTTTCTCGGATACCGATTTAAAACAAGCCATCAAGAGAGTGATCATTCATCATTATCCTTACAAAGCTAGCTGGTAGTATTTTAACCTAAGAAAGGCTAGCCCCCCTTGAATTTATGCATTAAATGGCTGTAACTGTCCAAGACCTGCTTTGCCAATAAGAAAACTAAAATACTTAGAGCGGTATTGAAAAATGAGAATTGATGTGCTATCTGTGCTCTTTGATTCATATGAAAGAAGCAACGAAAATGAACCTACTTTTTTTATCTCGAATTCTAGTCATTCTAGCTTGCCTGTCCCATAACCCTAAGGGCTTTGATGGTGATGGCTTTCAGGTGCCTAGGTCGTTAGATGTTTCTTCTAAGAGTTTGTCAGTTTCCTTAGCAGGTCAACAGGTAGCGTCTCCAGAAGAAACTGCTTTAGAGCTTTATAATCCTCTTCGTTCAAGGTCAAAGTTGATCGAACGCACTGAGAACATAACTAAAGACCTGGCGAATTTTAGGCAAGATATCTCCCTTGAAGATGTCATGAATGGTTTTGTCATTTCAAATGAATTAGCAGGTGCATTTCCTCCCTCAGATAACATCTTCATTGGAATTGGTAGAAGTCCTTTTCTAATTACGGAAATTATGAATTTGAGAGGAGCTGCTTGTTGGCAACTTCCATTGACATGGTCTGATACTAAGTTCAAAGAAAATTTAAACCTTGAACCTAGCCAAGTAGAGCTTCAAAATCTGTATGCACACTTTAAGAACTACCTTCCCGATCCTGAAACTCTCGCTGATAGATCGTTAGTTTTTATTGATTTTGAGCTTACAGGGATAAGCCTTTGGCTATCCGAAAAATTCATTCGCAAGTATTATGAATCCCTTGAAGTTGACCCAGACAGGATCAAAGTGGCTAGTCTCAGCTTATCAAACGAAAATGATTCGATGCCAGAAGAGCTTCAAAATTCACAGATGGTTGGTAACTGGTTTAAGATTAACCTCCTGGATGACTCACTTAAAAGTTTTTATTTTGCAAACAAGTTAGGAGCCATCCCATAAGTCGATTTTTGGTAAGTTTACCCGTCTAAAAGTCCAATCATTTTAGCAACAACCATCATTGTAGCGGCATGAACAAAACCTTCAAAATTATCAAAATGACGCTCATATTTTATCAGAATTTTGCGAAATCTTTGTATCTTTGCATAAAAATCCTCAACTCGCCAACGTTGCTTATAAGACCTTAATTTCCTGCCATCCTAAGTTTTATTTACTCTATTACTCTTATGAGGAGCAATCATTTGAATATTATATTCGTTCATCAGATCGTCGAGAGGGTCACTATCGTAGGCTCGATCGCCAATTATTTTCTCAGGCAACTGCTGAGTAGAAATTTTTTGGAGAGTATCCTCTACAAGTTGAGACTCATGAGGGTTTGCAGATGTTACATTTACGCTAACTGGAATTCCATTTTCGTCAACTATAGCCATTAATTTGTGACCTTTTCCTACCTTAGTTTTTCCAACATTGTCGGATCCGTTTTTAGACCTGAGAAATGTGCCATCAATGAAGCTTTTTGCAAGTTTTACAAGCCCTTCTTGCTCAGCAAACGAGATAATTTTATTCATCGCTTTTTTTAAGGCTCCATTTTTTACCCACTTTTGAAACCATCTATGCACGGTCGATTTGGGTGGATAGCAATCTGGTAAAATTGACCAACGAATACCATGATAATTTATATGGCGGATTGCTAGATTAAGTGCAGAAGAAAAATTTTCATCGCTTCGCAGGGCGACTTTAGATAACCTGTGATA
>JABSRF010000216.1 GCA_013215275.1 Oligoflexales bacterium
TTGAATCAGTCTTCTTACTTTGTTGACAGACGAAGGAAGTTTGAATCTTTCATCAGATCACAATGCAGAATCTAGGTGGCATTGGATCTAAACATATAAATTCAAAAGAAAATAATCTCATAGCAATTTCTAGCACAACCCTCTCATGGAAAATTTGTAAAAGAATTATGCCTTTCTATCCACCTAGAATAATAAAAATTCCTGAAATTATTACATATCTTAGCGAATTTTGCCGATACGTCCTGACAGTAAGGCTTACGCAACACGGAGGAGAACGTGCAGTTTGGTCGCAAATCATTTTTGGTCTTTTCTTTTACAGGTTTGTTTTCGCTACTGTCTGTTTCATGTAATGAAAATAATGACTTTGAAGACTCTGAGCCAAACCACTCTGCAGCAGACCTGATTGTCCAACGTAAGCCAAATATTCCGGCAACGCCTACCAACCCAGAAGGCGGTAAGATTGTTGGGAAGCCCAATAGTGTGGTTCCTGCAGACAATGACGACCGGGTGTCCCAAAACATAAGTAAAGAGATTGTTTTTGGAAAGCAGGTTGCTAATATTTCTATGGAAACAACCCTTGTACAATCTCAGAAGATTCTTTCAAAACCTGTATCAGCGTTCAATGGGCAGGTAAGCTATGATGAGGCGATCACGGTGGTTTGGCGTGAGACTCCACCTCGTGTCCCTTCATTTATATCTATTTCCGAGGGCTATAAAGGCTCGTTGAAAATGCCGCCCCCATACAATGAGTTCAAAGTCGGTACTTCCCTTGCTGGACTGCTTGGAAACACAGAAGAGGATGACCAGAACTTTCTAAGAACCTTGGCTAGACACTTTGATGGTCAAGACGAGACTTACGATTGCATTATTTTAAATTCCTGTGATGTGATTGTTAACCTTACTTTTAAACAGTATGTCTTTAGGCAAGGTGGCTTCATCATCAGTAATGACGTGCACAAGACCATCAATTCGATCTTCTTTTGGCCTGAAATTCCTCTACCAACAGAGCCTCTTACGACAGGTGGAATTTTTGGTGAGACCATTGCTGGAATGAATATGACTACTGTCAGAGAAGAAGCCGAGAAAACCATTGGACCTTCTCTAGGCCTTCTTAACGACGGTCGCTCTGTTTACGATAATGGAAATTTGACCATATTGTGGAACTTTTTTCCACCACTCACTCCCATTTTCCTCTCCATCGGTGATGGATTTCAAGGGCCTATTAAACTTCCCGACCCATATGGAGAAGTAAAGCTTGGGCAGTCTTTTGCACAGTATTTTCCAGAAACTGATCCAAGCAGAGATATATTCTTCCAAGATATTGCAAAGCGCATGGACGGCCTCACTGATTTAGAAAATTATGATTGTAATAGGATACGATCTTGTACTTACCGCTCTTCTTCCGCAGGCATTGACTTTGTCTTTGATAGAGGCAAGCTCATGTTTACTAATGATGCGGAAAAGAAGCTAATAGCCATTGACTATTATCAAGCACCTGAACCAAGGACTGTGCCTCGCACGGAAGCTTTGGTCTTTGGTACATCGATTGGTGATATCGGTTTATCGACTACTCAGGAAGCTGCTCATGCAATTCTTGGTGAACCACGGGGAATCGTATCTGGAAACATCTATTTTTATGATAACGAAAATTTAGCCATTATCTGGAACGATGAAGATCCCTCCCTACCAGATGTGATCCAGTTAAATTATGGCTATGAAGGCGCCATACCTATGCCAGAGGCCTATGGAGCTGTAAAAATGGGCCAATCCTTCGCAGATTCCTTTCCCGAAACTGATGAGTTTGGAGAGGCCTTTATTAAGGAACTCGGTGCTTTCTACCGAAGTGAAGAAAACCCAGAGTCTTACGATTGTTTAAGTGAAGAGACCTGCAAATTGATAAGTGATGATGCAGCTTTTATTATTTTTCAGTTCGAAAGTGGAAGTATTTTCTTCACGAACGATGAAGATAAGGAACTCTATATCATCGATATAAGAAGTGAAAATCTAACAAAGCCAGTCCGATAAAATCCTGTAGGAGCTTAGCAAGTCAATGAAGCACCAAAACTTTTTGCTTTTTATCTTGTGTGTGCTGCTGGTTCACTGCGCCCAAAATAGGCCGGTTGAAAAAGTTAACGATATCAACGAGCTTAGGTATGCAAAAAGCGACCTTCTGATCAGTGATCCTTGGCTGATGCGCATAACGGTGACTAAAACCAGTGCCTCGCCATCTCTTGCCTTCGTTGGACTTCAAAACAAAGAACGCTCAGGTTTTTTCAACTTTACCCAGGATCATCTTGAATTTAAAACCTCCATTGGCCCAGAACAGAATACCGATCATGTGGCTACGGTCTTAAACCGTTGGCCAATTACTCATTCAGAGTATACCCTTCAAGAAGTAGGTGGCAAAAAAACCAATATAGAGGTAGAAAACCAGGAATTAAGCTGGGAAGAGAAAGGCTTTTTTAAGATAGACTGGTCAACATCCAGTATTTCCGACTCCATTAGCTTTTTTGGCCTAAATGACAATACATGTTGGATTAATAAAGGCTCTTACCTTGTTGATGATTCTGTAGAAGTAAGCAAAGAGTATGTGGGCTTTACCCTTGCAAGTGACTATGAGCTTAACCTAGATTGTGTAGATGGTCGCAGATATTACGATGGCAACCTAACACAAACCCTGCATTTTAAATATAGTTACCGACCTTTGAAGAATACTGATTACTCCCCTTACCTTTATACCGGTGAGGATGATCCTCTTATGAAAAAGTACGGCTACTTTAACACAGTGACCTGGAATTATGATGAGTATAATAGTAGAAATAACCAATTCCTAATGAATCGTTGGGATCCCAATAAGACTCATGATTATTACTTTACAAAAGACTTTCCTGAACAGTACAAGTGGATTTTTAATGATCCTGAAAGAGGTATTTTCCCTCTAACTAACAAGTTGTTTGCTGACAATGGACTCAATATTCGCTTTAACATTTTAGAAAATGACGGGACAAAAGAATTTGGTGATAATCGTTATTCATTTGTCCATTTTGTGGAAGATAAAGAAGCAACCGGTCCATTGGGTTATGGGCCAACAACTGCAAACCCCCATACAGGCGAAATTTTAAGTGGCAACCTAGTGGTTTGGACCTCTGACCTGGAATGGTACATTAAAGCAACCCGAACGCAGCTTGAAGAGGCTAAGAAACAAGCCACTGAATCATCAATCTTTCAAAAGATGAAATTATACTTGGGTGATGATGTTTCCACTTGGACTTCCACCTCGGTCAATCTCGACCGTTCGACCATTACTGGAAACTACTTCGATCTTTTTTTACCAGATTATACTTATCACCCTCCAGGAAATGCATTCGCTTCGAGTTTTAGTACGCCGATGGAATTACCAGCATCTTATAAGCCCCTAGTTCGGTCTTATGATGATTTTCTGCCATTTATGTCTAAAACCCACTCAGAGTTGGAAGCTAACCTGCTTAAAGGGCATGATCAGCTTTTCGAAGAGTTATATGCTTCTAGCAATCCGGCAAATTTTCTGCCTCATAACTCAACTATTTTTGAGATGGATGCAGCTTTTCAGTCTGCAAGAAATATGATCCTCGATGGGCTAAGCGACGAAGAAGTCAGAGATAGAATTCTTTATAGAACCGCTATTCACGAGCTTGGCCATCAACTATCCCTGAGACACAATTTTTACGGTTCGGTGGATATAAAGAATTTTAGAGCTAGTGTTGATGCCAATGGCCTCACCTTTCCACAGATGACCTCTTCAGTGATGGATTATGGTCAATTTGCGGACGGTATTTATTTTAACTATGGCTTTGAGCCCTATGATGAAGCCGCCATTATTTACGCCTATAGCAATGGGGCAAAAGATTTATCGGTCGAGCGTAATACTAACTACCTCTATTGTACCGACGAGCATGCTTTTTTGAATCCTTTGTGTAATCGATTTGACCGTGGATCAACTCCATCTGAAATTACATTAAGCCTAATCGAAGATTATGATGCTAATTATCCGATCCGCAACTTTAGGTATGACCGCTCATATTGGCGAACAAGAAGTTATGCAGGCCAGGTGTTTTCTGTCATGTACAACCTAAAGAGTTTAGTGAAGTTTGATGAAGAGGCTTTCAATAAAAGTGATTTGGACTTGAAAATTGCTGGCGTTCAAGAGCTCTCAGGAAATCAGGTCACAGCGATCTCTTCTTTTATAAAGCAGGATATCAGGAGAGGAATGCTAATAACGGCTGCTTTTTATAGCGCAGTGATGCAGCAAGCAGTCAATGAACGGTCTTATTTAGATCGCTACAATACCTTTAATGGTGCCTTAGAAGCAAGAGGGATTTTGGAAGACAAGTTCTTTGCAGCTCGTTTCCTCTTGGGAGATGATGGTTTTTCACTAAATCCAAATAGAGGGGTGATTCCAACTTCCTTTTTGGGCTACCAATCTGACCCGATCATTGGAAACAAGTTGGCAAGTATCCTGGATGAAAGAATGCGTGACCCTGGTCCGATCTATACTGGGTTCGATTCAGTTTTCAGGACTTTCTATGGCTTAAATGCAGCATATTGGCGTGATAACGGCGGAACTGGATCTTCTCTAAGCCGTTTGCGGGTCGATTGCTTTACGCCTAGCTCATTTGCAACGAAATTTAATATCGATGATATCTATAATTTTTCCCAGAATGGTGAAACAGCCCACTCGATCGTTCTTGAAAATATCGATTTATCCAGACTAAATGCCAATGCAGATGATTACTTTCGCAGTGGGAGTAGTGAAGCTGCTGTTATGAAGTTAAATGGCAACTTTTATGTGGCATCGAAGGAATTAAATCCATTTTCTTATGATCTCATTCAAAGGCAGGATGCTAGTGAGATCCTGAGGGTTTACCTTATGTATCACCAGTTAACCGAAGGTCATGTTCCCGAGTGCGGCTAGGATAGGAAGGCTGTATGCTGTTACGTCTAGGACTAAAGCTTCTACTTGTCGCTGGGTTTATCGACCTTCCAGCCATTTTAGCTCAAGAGTCGACTTCTGAAGAGGTTTCAGAAAAGCCAGAAGACGAAGAGGTTTCCAAAGAGGACGAGGCTCCAAGCGAAGAATCTAAACCTGAGGATCCTGCTGCAGAGCAGCCCAGCGAGGCAAGCCCCATAGAAGAGGGCTCCACACCTGAGCCTGCATCAAGTGAAAAACCTGAAGACAAGGAATCCCCAGCGCCTGAAGTGGTTGAGGATATCCCAAAAGAAGACCTCGAAAAAAAAATCGAGGAAGAACAACAATCTGAAACGGATCATGAAGTCAAAAAAACGCAAAAAAAGCTTAAAAAAGATAAATCGAAGAAGAAAATAAGTTTATCCGGCGGGATGTCTTATACTCAGTTCTTTTCTGATTTAGTTGACCCCTCATTGAGCTTTAGCTTTAGCCTGGTTTACCTAAAAAACAAAAAAACCTCAATTAGCGTATCCCAAAGTGTTAGCAAGTTGCTTGTGAAAAACCAAGAAGACGATGAATTGGTGCCTCAAGACACGAGCATAAGTTATACCTTCAAGCCTAAGCTTACCTTTTTTGGAGGTGGCCATGCTAGTGTAGGTAGCTCTTTAAGATTGCCAGTTTCTCAGTACTCCCGTAAAAATGGTGTGTGGACAACGATTGGGCTTCGAAGCAGCCTTACCTGGTATTATTTAGACAAAAAACTTAGCAACACTGCAGGAATTTCAGGATCTATCTATGGAAACCAATACAGGACGAGGCATGAAGACTATGGTGGAGGTGCACTCCCTTATCTAAGCGGGACGGCTTCATGGTCTTTGTCCTATAGTGGGTACCAAGATCTAGTGTTTAGCCTGAGTGCAAGCTATGGTGAGATTCGCTACTACAATATTGAAGACGAGAACTTTTTTGCAGATACCTCTTTCGACCATCCTTATAGCATAGGGCTTTCGGCAAGCTATATGGTAATGGAGAGCTTAAGCCTGGGCCTCAGCTATGGTCAATCCAATATTTTTGAGCAGTATGGAAACCTAGATTATTATGTCTTTGATGACGAGAACAGTAACCTTAACCTATCTTTGAGTTACTCTAAGTCCTTTTGATCCATGGCCATCATATTTAAGGCACTGGTGCAAAAAGTCGACGGAGAAGGACTTTCAGGCCTTTCTCGCTCATCCGATCTTTTTGAACAAATGTTTTCCGCAATCTCTCTTGCTTTAGCAGGGAGTCAAGGAAAGCCTTACGTGAGTACCTAGCAAAACCGAAGTATGAGGTTTTCGATGGGTATGAGCATTCATTTATGTTAATATGTTCAAGCTCTTGTAGACCTTAGCGAGAGAGTATG
>JABSRF010000217.1 GCA_013215275.1 Oligoflexales bacterium
AGGCATCCGTTTCTACCAAAATATAGCGTTCTGATCACACATGAATAGTGGGTAGAATATTTATTTGGAGTTACCTTGCAATGCCTTGACTTACGGTTACGAACTTACTAATTTTTGATGAATCGTGAGCAATATTCGCCTCTTCAATGGCATTGGCCAACTTTTTGGATATAAACTCTGCTCCGGCTTGATCCGTATCTGGAAGCACAGCAGCAAACTCCTCGCCACCGTAGCGAGCAATTAAATTAGAAGGCCTGCGTAAGCAGGATGAAATGCACTGAGCAATGCTTTTAAGGCATTCATCACCAGCTTGATGACCGTAGGTATAGTTATAGAGTTTGAAGTAGTCAATATCTATTAAGATCAAGGATAAACAAGATGCATTTCTGACACTTAGACGTAGCTCTTGATCCAATGACTGATCAAAGCAGCGACGGTTAGGAACACCAGTCAAGCTATCGATCAGGGAAAGCCGATTAAGCACCGTATTGAGGTCGGAAAGCTGCCTAGTTGCCTCCAGCAGTTCTCTTTCCCTAGACTTTCTTCGATCAATTTCGTGTTTCATTTTCAGGGCAGACCTTACCCTGGTCAAAAGTTCAAAGTTTCGAATTGGCTTTAATATAAAGTCCGACGCACCATAAGCAAAGGCCATCTGAAAGGTCTCTTGAGAGGTGTTCTCGGAGAGTATAATGACCGGAACCTCATGGTAAGACATGGATTCTTTTATCGTTTTACATTGCTTGATTGACTCGCGATCTGAGGAGATGTCAAGAAGAACGAGATCAGCAGAAGGGCTTTTCAGGGTGCCCTTACCATCTAAATCCAATGCCTTGGAGATATCATCGGCTTCAAAACAGAAGGTTAGGTCGCTATACCCACCATTATGAAGGATGGTTTCAACTTCTTTTGCTTCTAATTGTGAAATACAGACTAAAATACCCATAGTTCTGGCCTTGAAGGTTTACTCCTTGAGGAAACAATCGGCTGGCTACTCAGTATTCTTTAGCCGTAATCATTCCTTCAGCGACAGAAAGCAAAAGGCAGCATTCAAATTTAAAGAATATAAATCAATATGTTAAGTGGATTATCCCGAGATTCAGAAAGGCAGATTCTTGATATTAAAGCCTATGTCAACTGAGCTTGGTCCGAACTTTTAAGTCTTTCTACAATCTTTTTTACATCCTCACTGCGGGATTTTTGACACACAAGGACAGCCCCCTTTGCTGCGACAATCACCATATTTTCGAGGCCTAGCCCTGCTATGAGTGGCCCGTCAGAGTCAATCGTACAGCTCTTGCAATCAATCAACTCAGATTTTCCATAAACCAGATTTCCTAGTGAGTCTGATTCAAAGCATTGATCCAAGGCATCCCAGCTTCCCACATCCTTCCACTTAAAATGAGCCTTAACCACCGCTGTTTTATCACTAAGCTCTAGAACAGCATGGTCAATTGCTATGTTTTGCAGAGTCTCATAGACTGAGGCCAACATTTTTAGGGGCATTTCGGAAAACAAACCACCCTGGTCCTGTAAGCTTTGCAGTGCTGACAAGGTTCTAGGCAAGTACTCTTTCATCTGGTGCAAAAAAAGATCAACCCTCCAGGTAAAAATACCGGAGTTCCAATAATAATTACCTGATTTCTGATACTTTTTTGCCGTTTCTAAGTCTGGCTTTTCTTTAAAGCTACTGACAAGAAAAGATCCATTTTCAAGAAAAGGCTCACCTTTCTCTATATATCCATAGCCCGTAGCAGGGGAGTCGGGAACAATGCCAAGTAATGCTAGCTTTTCTTCTTCAGCAAGCCTTTTTGCATGGGTCAAGGTTTCTTGAAACTTAATTGTATTATCCACAACATGATCAGCATGGAATGAGAACATCACAACCTTATCTGTCTTGGCAATCTGCTTGACCTCAAGGGCAGCCAGGGTTAAGGCCGCCGCGGTGTTTTTCGCCTCGGGTTCGGCAATATAATACGCGGCCTTGTTTCCAACTATTTCGCGGGTTTTTTGCACTTGTAAATGATGAGTCACAATGATTCGTCGTTCCGGAGGAATAAAGCCATCGAGCCGATCCAGAGTTAACTCTATCATCGTTTTTTCAGCCGACCCAATTTTACATAATTGTTTAGGTTCTCTAATTCTAGATTTCGGCCAAAATCTGGTACCACTACCACCAGCCAATACAACAGCATAGGCCTCTAGAGAGTTTGCCACGAAAAACCCCTTTTTCTTTAATTATCATAGGAAGAATGCTCTATATTAACACCCGCCCTTTGCTTTTACCATTAGAACAGAGTACCGTAAATAAGCTTCACTTGCTTTCGGTTTTTAGGCTTGGATTCAATTCTGCCTGGAGGCTTATTGGACTTATGCTCTGAGGAAGAGCCTTCCCAACAATAAGCAGTTCCCAGAAGTACTCAGCCATGGCTTGCACCCATAAGGGGGAGTTATTTTGCAAGCGAAGAGTTTGCGCAATTTCAGCACCATAAGTTGCTAATATATCTCTAGTCGGGTCAGACTCCCCAGATTCTCCAGGTTTGTGGTCCCAAAGGGTCAAAACATCAAGGTAAAGGATACTGAGAACCCAGAGGCTGTAAGTGAACATTTGGGAGCGGGCAGAACCTTCCGTATAATTCTGCCAATTAAGCAAAACCTCTTCAAAAAAACCCTCAACACTCAAATGACACCACTTCTTTTGCAAGAGGGTCCCTTGCTCACATTTCTTTATGTGCATGAGTCCTGTAAGAGGCTTGTTTTTCAACTTGGTGAAAGCACTTGTTTTTTCTTCGCCAACCTTAGTTGGGGAGGTTTTTGTTAAATCATAGACAAACAGGGCATCGGGGCTGAAAAACTCCGAAAAAGCCATCGAGTGCCCCGACCTAGGCTGGATAAAAAGATACAGCTGGTTTTTTCTAACATCTATCCCTCCTAAGCTCAAATACCATTGGTAAGACTCACCTGCACTATTTTCCCAAGGTAAGATAGACTCTTTCCCAAGAATTTGATCTGCTGTATTCGTTTTTAAATTCCATAAGTAAGCTCCATCTTTGTATCTAACACTCCCCGAAGCGGTAAACACGATTTGCTTACTGTCAGGCAGCCAGTAAAACTCCTCAACCTGATCATGAAAAGCAACATTAACAAAGGGCTTACCGGTCACTTCGTGAACCACAAGAGAGCTATGACCCAAGTATTCATGCTTAAACAGCTTAGCAATCACCTTCCTGTCTGGAGAAAAATACCCTTCCAACAATGCAGAGGGATAGAGGTGGGGAGGTGCAGGATAATCATAATACACCCCTTTTTTTGGCTTTCCAGTCCATGAGGCTGTGTAATCATCATAGACGGTAAGTAAGGTATTCTGTATGCCATCAAGACCAAAAGACCTCATCAACCAGTCATTTTCGCTGAGTGGTATATAGCTAAACCTCTGACCATACTGATCGTGAAGGTAAGAGTAGCGCTCAATCCCAAAAACTTGAAACTCTCTCAATCTAAGTGGACTCATGTCAAATTCTTGTATGAATCTTCTTATAATCTTGCGGTTTGCGCTTAGTCTTAAGGTGTTGCTAATCTGAGACTTACCAAAATGGTTAGGCTCTGATGGGGTAAGAAATACCCATAAAAAAAAGAAGGCCCATCCCACTGCCAATAAGCTTAAAAACCTAAGGTTAAACCAAAGTTCCAGTTTTTTTGCCAACAATTTAGCTTTAGAACTAAGCATTTTATTCGCTTATCTTAGAGTCTTGCTTCTTGCTCCAGGGTATAATGGGCTTATACCGCCAACACCCGAGGATTTAAGCTTATGACCACTTTTAGTTTCACGACAAGGCCTCTTCCATATTATATCTTTTCTCTATTTGTTTTATTAGCTTCTCATCACTGCCTAGCAAGTAACCAAAAGCCAACAATCAAAGGCTTCAATGAGACAAAGCTAAAGGTTGCAAATAGTCTGGCCAAGCCCAATATTGTTGAAACTAGTTTCAAAGACAAGGTCCGCATCGGCCTTAGACTAACGATGTACGAGCCTGTTTCTCATCAGGTTTCCGGCAGCAGCATGAAGGTAAGTAGGGTTCTAAGGCACACCCTAAGAGCAAAGGTTCTCACTCCAAACCACTTTTATATCGATAACCTGCACGTGCAAACTACTCCAATCAAATGGAATCGCATTAACGGAAATTACGGTGTCAAAATAAGCTTCTTTTCCAAGTACGGCAACGGTGGCGAAGTGGAAGAGGAGCTAGGATCACTGATCGTAAGAGGCAATTTGAAGGGCAAGGATGGTCTTTTTATCCTTCATGGTTTGGGTAAAGCTACGTTTAAAGATAAGTTTAGCAAGCCAAAATTATCCGTGGTCGCAGGATATAATCCAATGCGACCAAAAGATAAATTAGCAAAAAGAAGCTTAATTAAAGGGAATTTACGACCACATGATTTTCGAGGACCTCAGAAGAACTAGAAGACACTGAGATCTGCTCTCGGCCAGGTACTTCTCCCCTTTTAATCGTACTGAGCGTATGGCGTGTAGGATTAAGTGCATCAATGAGCGCCTTAGCAATTAGTTCAGGCTTGCAACGATCACCACAGGTAAAAGCATCAAAGAACAATGCTCCCCGATCTGGATAAGTATGTATAGAAGCGTGAGACTCTGAAAGCAAAGCTAATATCGTTACACCACAAGGATCAAATTCCTTGACCTGTGTTCCACATAAGCTTGCTCCACTTGCCTCTATACCCTTCTTAAGGATCTGTTCAAGTTTCTTCGCATCATCTAAAACTGAGGCTTCCACCCCATAAATCTCTCCAAGGATGTGTACACCATGGAATAAGTGTTCTTCACCAGGCAACATATTCCGTCTTCTCCACTTACCACAGGTTTTATTAATCTAATTATACTCTCTAGTGCTAATTTATAGAGAATATAATCTCTCACTATGCTTGATCTAGGCTAGCCAAATAGGTTCTGGTAATTATTCCAGATTTTTTGTTTAGCCTCCCCAACATCCCAATCTTTTAGGTGGGCAAAAAGGTTAACGGTACGTACCACATTTGCCGGCTCATTTCTAGTGTTTCTATCGGGGCTTAAATATGGAGCATCCGTTTCCGTAAGGATTTGATCCTCAGGTAATTCCTTCAGCAACTTTGTAAACAACTGGTTCACCTTCGCATTTGCAGGGATCGAAAAGTACCACCCTTCCTTTTCAGCTCCCTGTATTGCAAGCTTAGACTTGCCCCCATAACAATGAAAGTTCACTTTCCGAACTCCCAAGCTCCTAAGTATCTCCATACTACGCTTCTCTCTTTTTCGCGTATGGATGATTGCAGGAAGGTCATATTTCATTGCAATATCGAGAAGTTGCTCGAATACTGACTCTTGCTTAGAAAAGCTTTCTTCTCCCAACCAATAGCCATCAAGCCCACACTCACCGATTCCAACCAAAGCCCCAGACTTGGCTTGTTCTTCAATAAATCTGATTTCTTCTTGCACATCAAATGACTCAACCTCCAGCGGAAAATCGCTTGGTAAACTGTCATTCACAGCCTCAATTGGGTAAATACCCAAAGCAGCTTTGATAATTGGGCTTTTAGCCCTCATACTCAAAATTTCTCTATTAGACTTTGGCTCCAGTCCATTAACAACAACCGCTCCTAACCCAGACTCTTCAGCTCTTTTTATTACCTGATCTTGATCTAGCTTAAATGCTTTGTGAGTAAGATGGGTATGAACATCCACATAAGCACTCAAATATCAACCTTTCTTATTTCATAGTTTTTATTTTATCATAGTGTGTGAGATTGAAAATGATTTCAACTTTATTCACAAATGATCTCGCCCTTGCTGGAACCTATACTGGCATTCCAGGGTCTTGTTTTCAATAGAAATGCATACCAAATAGTTGCCATATATCAGTCATCGACTTTTTGAACTAATTCTTAAATTTAGGTATTGCAGACAATTCCAAATCTTAAGTACCGGCAATATATTCACATTTAATTTATTGATAGACGCATGAATTTGTTTCATTTGCTCTGCAAAAACCAATTGAGTTACATCTATGAATAACAATAAAAACAGTACTTAAAGTTAAAAAGACCGGGAGGTTATTCATGCCCAAAAAGTCCCAATTGATTTTGTTCGGACTTTTATCGAGCATCCTCACAGGAGGATGCGCTACAAAGAGTGTAAAGTCACCAAGTACATTTTTACGCTTAGGAGCTCTAAAAACTTCCAGTGATGATGAAAAAAACTAGCCTGGATTTCTAATCACAATGCCACAATACATCCTGTGAAGCCCGTCACTAATGCTTTTTGAGAAGATTTATAAAGT
>JABSRF010000218.1 GCA_013215275.1 Oligoflexales bacterium
ATCCGTTTCTACCAAAATATAGCGTTCTGATCACACATGAATAGTGGGTAGAATATTTATTTGGAGTTACCTTATGTTTATTTGGATGGTGAGAAACCATTTGTACAGATAATGAGAACCAGGAATTGGAAAGCAAAAAAAGGAGAATCAAAATTTAAGAAAAAGGTAAAAACTAAGTCATCACGAAAAATAATAATAAATTTGCCACCCATAATAATAGATGAATTTAAAAAACTGAAGGTAATAGAATTTGATGAAAACTCGCCAGCTTTTTATATGAAAAATCAAAGATCACTACCCTCTCACACTACAATTCTCAAATCATTTTCTGATGCATTTAACGCTCTTAATATGCCTTGGTCAGGAAGCCATATAACGAGATACACTGCAGGTACCTTAGCATTAATTGCAGTGAAAGATCTTGCTGTTGTTCAAGCAATGTTGGGTCATTCGACTGTTGCTCAAACGCAAAAATATGCGAAAGTTATCGCCCTACAAGATAATTTAGCTCCAATAAAAAATGCAGAACTTCTCGGTCTTTAGAAGATCGTGCCCAATATCGTGCCCACTGAATAACCACCGCCCTTTAAAAAAAACGATTTCAATATTTTATACCAGTGCCTTGACATTCAGTCCATATGTTAAGATTCAAGATCGAGTATGGTATTTGTTTTTTAAAGGTACAACAACCGTTTATTGAAATAAAATACCATAATTTTTTACTAAAATAAAAGGAATGGTTAGTCATGTCTGTGCTTTCTTCCTCGCAAAAATCTGTACTTACTCTAAAAGCACCACTGTCAGGGCAAATATACCCTTTAGAAAAAGTGCCCGATCCTGTTTTTTCTAAGAAAATGGTCGGAGACGGAATTTCCATAGACCCCACTTCAAGTACACTCGTTTCCCCTTGCGAAGGGACGATAAGTTACATCCATCCATCCAAACATGCATTGACCATTACCACTTATGATGGCCTTGAGATTATGATGCACATTGGCCTTGATACGGTTGCCCTCAAGGGTAAGGGGTTTTCCCCCCGAGTCAAAATTTCGGACCCTGTCAAAACTGGAGACTTGCTTATTGATTTTGATGCTGACTTGATCGCTCAAAACAGTAAGAGCCTCCTGACTCAAATTGTCATCACCAATGGAGAGGATGTAAGCGTCAGCTTTACTGAGGACTTCGTGGCAGCAGCTAAAGACACTGCTTTTACCATAGAGAAGTGTGGCACTGCTCTTGAAGAGCATGAGCAAGCTGACTTGCTTGAGGAATCTAAAACCTGCGAAAAAGTAGTGGTGGTCAAAAACCCAAGTGGGATTCATGCTAGGCCTGCAGCTACGATTGTTACGGCAGCAAAAGGCTTTCCTTGCAAGGTAGATATCATTAAGGGTGATCTGAGGGGAAATGGCAAGAGTATCATCGGCCTATTGGAGTTAGAGCTCAGAGAGGGGGATGAATGCATTGTAAAAGCTTATGGTCCAAAGGCAGAGGCGTGTTTGGAGACGGTAAGCTCTTTGTTGGCAGATATCCTTGAGGAAGAAGAAGACGCACCAGTTGGGGAGCCCTCCTTAGTTCAAGAAGATCTTAGTAAAAAGCCTTTTGATGCTAATAAAATATACGGTGCTGGGGTTTCTTCTGGAATTGTTTTTGGTCAAGTGTTCCAGACTAAAGAGGACGAAATCGAGGTGCCTCAGGCGGGGAAAGGTGTTCGTGAGGAGCGAGACAGCCTTTTGAGTGCGCTTTCCCAGGCAAAGGTTGAGCTAAAGCAGCTTAGGAAGGACCTAGTCCAGAAGAATGATGAGCGCAGAGCTGCTATCTTTACTGCCCATCTCGAAATATTGGAAGATCCAGACATCCTCGAAGGGGTTGAAAAGCTAATCCAGGATGGAAATAGTGCGGCATTTGCTTGGCAGCAGACTTATCAAGCAATAGCTAAAAAAATGATGGGATTGAAAAACGAGTTGTTTGCGGCCCGTGCAAATGACTTGAGGGATGTTGGCAAACGGGTTTTAAATCAGCTTATGGGCTGTGCTAAGAGAAGCTGGAAGATACCCTATGAAACCATCATTGTTGCTGAAGATTTGACCCCCTCTGATGTGGTTGACCTGGATAAAGATAGGGTGGTCGGCTTCTGTACCGTAGCTGGCGGACCCACCTCACACGTTGCGATTCTAGCAAAATCTTTAGGCATCCCAGCTATTGCTGGCATCGACTCTAGAGTGTTGGATGTAGAAAATGGAGTCTCCGCAATTTTAGATGGAGATAAAGGCCTAATCCAACTAAATCCAGAAGAAGATGACATTGTAAGGGTGCGCAAGGAGCTAGAAGAGAAAAAGGCAATTCAAGAAAAGAATTTAGCCCTTGCCCATGAGCCAGCCTGTACCACTGATGGGACCTCCTTCGAGATTTTCGCAAATATTGGTAGCTATAAAGATGCCAAGCAAGGGGTGAAACTTGGGGCTGAAGGGGTTGGCCTGTTAAGGTCAGAGTTTTTGTTTCTTCAGCGGGAAAAAGCCCCGACCATGAAAGAGCAAAGAGACATTTACATCAGTATTCTGCAAGCGTTAGGTAATAATAAAACCTTGATTGTACGCACTTTGGATGTAGGTGGTGACAAACCCTTAGCTTACTTGCCTTTTCCAAAAGAAGAGAACCCTTTTCTGGGAATCAGAGGAGCGAGGGTTGGACTTTTAAAACACCCAGAAATCCTTAGGCAGCAGCTACAGGCTATTTTGGAAGCCTCTGCCCATGGCCCAATCGCAGTGATGCTTCCCATGATTGCCATGGTTGAGGAAATCAGGGAGCTCAAGCAAATGCTTGAGGAAGAACGTCAGAAACTTGGCTGCAAGCCCATTCCATTTGGGATGATGATTGAAGTGCCTTCCGCGGCTCTGCTTGCTCACAGCTTTGCAAAGGAAGTGGACTTTTTCTCAATCGGAACCAATGACCTCGCACAGTACGTGCTAGCAATGGACCGTACTCACCAAGAGCTGTCAAAAAAAATCGATGGGCTTCACCCAGCAGTGCTCAGGCTAATCAATGAAACCACAAGAGCAGGAAAGAAAAACAAGGTACATGTTGGGGTGTGCGGTGGTATCGCAAGTGACCTTGATGCAGTTTTAATACTCGCTGGCCTGGAAATTGATGAGTTTAGTGTGAGTACACCTATGATTCCTCAGGTCAAGGCTGAGATTCGCAAATATAGTTTGGAAGAGTGTAAGCAGCTTGCTCAGGAATCTTTGGAGCTAGAATCAGCCGAAGAGGTGCGCAAGCTCGTGAGACAGTTTAAGGAGTCTAAAAAGGGCTAAGAATCGGATCGCAAAATTATAATCATGATAAGGAGTCATGGCAGTGAGTAATACAACGTCTCAAGGTTCTTTTTGGAAGAATATATTTAATTTTCTTCAGAAAATCGGAAAGTCCCTCATGCTTCCCGTATCGATCCTTCCTGTAGCAGGACTCTTGCTTGGGATCGGGGGAGCTTTATTATCAGGAGTGGATCGAGGAGTCATCGCCATCGACTCCGTTGCACTGCTCACTTTTTTTGAAATACTCAAGGACTCAGGCGGACCCATTTTTGATAACCTCCCTATCATCTTTGCTGTGGGTACGGCTCTTGGACTCACAAAAAACGATGGTGCATCAGCCTTAGCTGCAATTGTCGGGTATGTGGTCATGCTTGGAACCATGGGTGTGATTGCAAAGGCCTTTGGGGTTTCAACTAGCACCATTATGGGAATAAAAACAATCGACACAGGGGTTTTTGGGGGTATTTTTATTGGTTGTGTTGCTGCTGGTATGTTCAACCGCTTCTTTCGCATCGAGCTGCCTTCTTATCTAGGCTTTTTTGCGGGTAAACGCTTTGTCCCAATCATCACAGCCTTTGCAGCCATCTGTGTGGGTGTTTTCCTAAGTTTTTTTTGGCCTCCTACCCAGCATGGCATCGATACCTTTTCTAACCAAGCAATCTCAGGGGACATGGGTACCACTGTGTTTATCTATGGATTCGTCGAGCGCCTGTTGATCCCGTTTGGATTGCACCATATCTGGAACGTCCCTTTCTTCTTTGAAATTGGAGAGTTTATCACGTCAAGTGGTGATGTGGTTCAAGGTGAAATCACGAGGTTTTTCAATGGAGATCCAACAGCCGGAAACTTAGGAGGCGGGTATTTATTCAAAATGTTTGGCTTACCTGCAGCAGCCCTTGCAATGTGGCAATGTGCTGAAGAAAAGAACAAGGCAAAGGTTGGTGGGATCATGATCTCTGCTGCTTTGACTTCTTTTCTTACTGGGATTACTGAGCCAATTGAGTTTTCATTTCTCTTCGTTGCTCCTGCACTCTATGGGCTTCATGCTTTTTTTGCGGGCTTATCCTTCGTTGTGGTTTACAGCTTAGGTGCAAAACTCGGGTACACATTTTCCCATGGGTTTATTGATTATGCCTTGTTTTTTGCAATGGATACCAAGCCGTGGATTGTGATGCTGGTAGGACCTCTGTATTTTATACTTTATTTTGTTGCTTTCAGGTTTGTCATCCTCACCTTCAACTTAAAGACTCCAGGGCGTGAACAAGAAGAAGAACTTGTAGCAGCAGGAGTTGGGGCCTCAGGCTTAGCTTCTGAGCAGAGTAAAGCAGCACAAGTTTTGGCTGCCTTGGGGGGAGCTGCAAACATTGAAAACCTTGATGCCTGCATCACGAGGCTGCGCGTTGGTGTCTACAATATGGAAAAAGTGGATGAAAAGCGTTTAAAAGCACTTGGTGCAAGTGGTGTCATTAAAATTGGCAATGGGCTGCAAGCTATCTTTGGAACTTTGTCTGAGATCCTTAAAGGGGACATTGCTGAAATTATGGAGAGTGAACCCTTTGGTGCAACGGCCAATAAGGTGGCAGGGGTGCCAACCCCAAGTCCAGAACCAATAGCTTCCCAGCAAGAAGCTGTGAGTGATGAGTTAAACCAGCAGATTTCTGAGCAGGCAGAGAAAATTGTTGCCCTCATGGGAGGCCAGGAAAATATTGAAAGTTTGAAACCCTGTGCTTTTACGAGGCTACGTGTTGTGGTCAATGACGACAACAAGGTCAATGGTCAGAAATTAGCTAGCCAGCAGCTTAAGGCTGTCAGGATAAAGAAGGGGATCTACCATATTTTGGTGGGTTTGAATGCGCGTCATTATAGAAAAGTTTTCATCTAGTTTTTTCTTAATGATGTGATTTCTTCTTCCTTCTCCTCTTCTTTTCTCAAGTTTGTTACACTTCCCAGTGAACGGGAGGTTTAATAAATTCAACTGAAGTGAGGAGAGAAAGAAGCTCATTCCTGCAGTGTACGGTGGATTCAAAACAACTATAAAAAGAGAAATAGACAGACTATGCAATCAATACGGATCGTCTTCATGGATCTGGATGGCACCTTGTTGTCCTCATCTCATAAAATTTTAGAAAGTTCTGAGTACGCCCTTACAGAGCTCATGCGGCAAAACATTCATGTGGTCGTCACGACTGGGAGGTCTGTTTCAGGGATGAAGGAGGCCGTCAAGACTTTGCCCTTTGATTTGCCAGCACCCGTATCAGTGAACAATGGCGCCTTGATCTTGGATCAGCAAAAAATTGCCAGAAAGCATGTTTTACCAAAAAAAGCAGTGTTTGACCTTGTGCATAAAGCCCGAAGCCTAAACATTCATATTTGGTTTCAAAATGATTTTGAAACCTTCCTTGAGGAAGAAATGGGCCAGTATGAGTATGTTTATAAGCTGCATGGTATTGAACCCATTTTAGTTGATGATTTATTGGATCTAGAAGTGGAGCTTATAAAGGTTTCATTTTATGGAGCAGACGAGGATATAAGTCTTTTGCTTGACTTCTATCATCAAGGGGCCGACCAAGACCAGATTTCTCTGTTTAGAAGCGGTAAATATTATGCTGATGCAACGGCTAAGCAGGCCACCAAATTGGAAGCAGCTCAATGGATAAGCCAAAATTTAGGCATAACATCCGATGAGGCGCTTGCCATAGGAGATCAGTACAATGATGTTGAGATGCTTAAATGGGCAAAAATAGGGGTTGCCATGGGTAATGCAGGTGAAGGGGTGAAGAGTATCGCCAATTTTGTCACCAAAACCAATGACGACCACGGAATTTTTCATGCGCTTAAGTCTCATGGCCTATTGACTTAGCAGGCGCCGTGTAATTTTCACTCCTCTGATCAAATTCGTTCCCAAATTTGATACTCTATTTTTCTTTAAAGGTTAGGTAACTCCAAATAAATATTCTACCCACTATTCATGTGTGATCAGAACGCTATATTTTGGTAGAAACGGATG
>JABSRF010000219.1 GCA_013215275.1 Oligoflexales bacterium
GCAATCACAGGCCAGAACTGTACTAAAATTAACCATCAATGGGTAGGACATTTATTTGGAGTTACCTAACATAGTTGAAATTGCAGCTTTCATACCAAAACTCATGAAATATAAGCAGTGATAATAATGAAAGGTTTTAAGGAAAGCATCTCAGGAGTGTGTAATATTTAGACACGCCACCATTTGTTAAGCAAGAAGGCATCAAAATGTCAGCGTAGAATTCTGCCACTTAAAAGCCATCACAAAAATGCCAGAGGGCCCAATTTTTCCGCTCACCAAATAGATAAATTTGTTCCTTCTCACAGAGTCTCAGACGCCCAAGTGAAGTGTGGGGAGGGCGTTTGCATAAGAGGTTTTGATCTTCTAGAATAATAATAAAACTCTGCTTAGTATTCAGGAAAAATATGAAAATTCAAACTGCTTGGCTCCTAACTGTATCCTTAACGCTCCTTAGTTCATGCATAGCGTCAAGAGGCTCTACAAAATACGACTACCTCGAAGATCGTTTACTACCCAGTGTTAGCCGTAAAATTTCAATAAACTTTTCCAACTTCAGTGTTATCCGTAATAAGAAAGGCAAAGAAAAATCTGCAAGCATCAAGCCAGTGGTCGAAGGTTATATGCTTTCAAATAGTGGTTACTTTCTCACAATTCAATCCATTCAAGGCGAAGAAGATCTTTTTTTTCGGTTTAAAACGGTCACTCGTGAGAGCGATCTATCTTTTTTATCTAAAGCACCTGAATACCTTTACCTAACTGCTTCTTTGTTGACCCTTACCCTCATCCCTTTTTACGACCGAACCTACCGAAGGCTAGAAGTGGAAGTTATCCAGCAAGGCAGGCTGTTGAAAAGGTATAAATACAAAGACTATTATGTCCGGGTCAGCTGGTTTGGAATGCTCCCATGGTGGCGTATTTCCGACTACAACGATTTTTTCTATTGGGAAACTGAAGCCAGTCGTGAAGTGGATCATAACCTCGTGAACAGGTTTTTGGCAGACTTGAGAAATGACTTCCTCCCTAAACCTGGTAAAAAGCCGAAACCCAAGCCCAAACCGAAACCGAAGAAATAGGCTTATCAGAAGTCGTCAAACTCTACATCATAATCAGGCACATCTTCGTAGTCGGACTCATCAACTCTGTCGTCGTAAATGGTCACTTCATCAACTTCAAGAGGAACACTTTCTCTCGTTTGGGGTACGGTTTCTTTCATAATAACCTTGAGCTCTTCATCTTTAACTGCAGGATTTGCCTTAAATGCTTGAAGCTCATTCTGTAGGCTTGCAAGCTTATCTCGGCTCCAAGTGCTAACAATTTTTCGAGCATAGCTCCTAACTTGAAGGTTTGGGTCCTCAAGGGCTGCAACGGGATAGTAGTCTAAAGACTCTCGCTGAAAGCCCGCCCTTTTAAAAGCTTTTAATATGGAGATACGCCCCTCAGGATTGACCATTTTGATCGCATGTTTTAGCACATACCGTTCTCCTGGCGAGCTCTTAATGATAAATCGCTTTACAAAGTTAGAAACTAAGCTTGGATTTGCTCCTCCTATTGCTTTCTGGACGTTCAGCTTTTTGACAGGAACCCCGAACTCAGCAAGGGCCATTACAGCACGCATCCTCGTCCAAAAAGTGTTGTCTTCAAGAGCATCCCACAAGATGACGCGACTTTGAACTAGCCGGCTGCTTTTTACTTCAAGGACCGTTTTATATCTTTGCCATGCATAGCTGTTGGTAATACCTCTTCTCCATACTTGCTCTTCTTGAGCACTCCATATACGTGACATAGGCTCGATCTCTGGCAACGATGCAGGGATGTAACTGTATATGCTCATTGCTGCTGGCATGGGCTCAATTATTTGAGTGGGTTGAGCTATCTCCACAGATGGGGGAGGAGGCGCAAAAGGGTCGGGCACATCTTCAGGTAAGGTTGCTTCGCCGGCACTATCTATGCTTTCGACCACCATGATATCCTCTTCTTGTAAAGCAGGCTTAGGTCTAGAAGGCTTTTTCCTAGATTTCTTAGGCTTAGCCACCGGGGCCGGCACATTATCAAAGTCATCATCAAAACTTTCCGTCCCTGTGATGAGGCCAATTAAGTCATCTACACTCATACCCTCCTGCTCTAGGCTGCTAAGGCCAATGAAACCAAGCCCACCGATAATCAAGATAATTAACACAGCACTCAGTAGCTTTTTGCCAAGGCCAGCAATATCCAGGCCACCACCACCCTGTTGTGGAATTCCTGTGAAACCGCTAGGAGGAGGAGGTGCTCCGACTCCTGGTGGAGGAGCACCTCCTTCACCAGCTGCATAAGAACCACCATGCCCTGGGACGTAATCCATGCTCTTGAAGCCGGAGTTGGTATCTGTATTTGTTAACGATGTTTGAGCATTAGGGCTCCAATTCCCACCTTGGCCTGCCTCTTTCGAGAGGTTGATCTCAACGCCACCGGTTGCTGGAGGAAAAGGGTTGCTCACAAAAACTCCATAGGTCTACAGGTCTATCTTTTTTCTTTTCGTAAACCTTAAAAAAAATTTTAGATAATTTTCAAAAATAATAGGCGAGCAATTTTTCTTGAGAAGCCCTCTTCCTCAAGCGACCGTTAAAAAAAACCTACCATTAATCGTTTTTTTTAAATAAATTTAATCCCTTGAGCGTGGGCTTGTTAAAATAGAAACCTTACTCACAAGCCCTGAAGGACCGTAATTTGGCCTTGCAGCCAATGTTTAACGCTTGCACTTTTGCTAGTTCATGATATCAACCTGATACGCGTTATTGTGGTCTCTCCCGACATAAATATACAGGTTTCAATCCTAGGGTTAAAACAAATGGCAAAAAAGTATGAATTAAAAGATTTTCGTAATATCGGTATTTCAGCACATATCGATTCAGGTAAGACAACCCTCACTGAAAGGATTCTATTCTACTGCGGAATGATCCATAAAATTCAGGAGGTTAGAGGCGATGGTGATGGTGCCAAAATGGACCACATGGAGCTTGAGAAAGAGCGTGGCATCACGATCACTTCCGCAGCTGTAACAGTTCACTGGGATAATACACTTATCCAGATCATTGACACCCCAGGTCACGTTGACTTTACCGTAGAAGTAGAGAGATCACTTAGGGTTCTTGATGGCGCTATCTTGGTATTATGTGGTGCTTCTGGTGTACAGTCCCAGTCCATCACAGTTGACCGCCAGATGAAACGATACAAGGTTCCTTGTATGGCATTCATCAACAAGTTAGACCGCGCTGGCGCTGACGCGATGAATGTTATTGGACAATTGAAAGAAAAACTTGGTCACAATGCAGTTCCTATGCAGATGCAGATTGGTCACGAAGACCAGTTCGAGGGAATTGTAGACTTACTAACCATGAAGGCATACTACTTCGACGGCTCTCATGGTGAGCAGATCCGCGAGGAAGAAATTCCGGCTGACTTGCTAGATAAAGCTCAAGAGCTTCGTGGTGAGATGTACGATTCTATATCTATGTTCTCAGACGAAATGACTGAGCTCATGCTTGAAGAAAAAGATGTTCCTGATGAGCTTTTCCACAAAGCATTGCGCGAAGCTGTCATAGCACGTCAAGTCACTCCTGTGTTTATGGGCTCTGCCTTCAAAAACAAAGGGGTTCAGTTGCTATTGAACGCTGTACAGCGCTACCTTCCTAGCCCACTTGATCGTTCGTACGAAGCAATCGATAACGACAAAGTTAACGAAGATCACGCTAGCGAGCAAGAAGCTAAGATTGAAATTGTTCCTGACAAAGATAAGCCTCTCGTTGCGATGGCATTTAAAATTACCGAGGAAACTTACGGGCAGCTTACTTATACCCGTATCTACCAAGGTACCATGAAGAAGGGTGAGTCTTTCTATAACCCACGCCTTCGTAAAAAGCAGCGTATTGGCCGTATCGTAAGGATGTTCTCTAACGACCGTAAAGACATCGACTTTGCAGAAGCAGGCGATATCATTGCGATGATTGGTGTTGATTGTGCTTCTGGTGACACCTACTGTGATGAGGACTTAAACGTTACCCTTGAAAGTATGCACGTACCAGATCCGGTTATCGAGCTAGCTCTTAAGCCTGAGAAGCAAGAAGACTTGGTTAAGGTTTCCAAGGCTCTTAACCGCTTCATGAAGGAAGACCCAACGTTCAAAGTAAGCGTTGATGAAGAGTCTAACGAGACCATCATCAAGGGTATGGGCGAGCTTCACCTTGAGATCTACGTACAGCGTATCCAAAGAGAGTACAAAGCGAACGTTACTGTTGGCCAGCCAAAGGTAAACTACCGCGAATCTCCAACTATGCAAGCTGCTTTCGACTACAAGCACAAAAAGCAGACTGGTGGTTCTGGTCAGTACGGTCACGTTGTTGGTAGCCTATCACCACTTAACGAAGAGTCTGAAGAGAACTTCACATTCAAGAGCAACGTAGTGGGTGGTACGATTCCAAAAGAATACATCCCAGGTTGTGAAAAGGGCTTCAGAGAGTCTATGTCTAAAGGACCTCTTGCTGGCTTCCAGGTCATCAAGGTTGAAATCAACCTTGATGAAGGTACCTATCACCCAGTTGACTCCTCTGAAATGGCTTTCAAACTTGCTTCACGCCAAGCTTTCAAGCAGGCGTTCTTGAACTCCAAGCCAGTGATCCTAGAGCCAATCATGTCCGTTGAAGTTGAAACTCCCACTGAGTTCCAAGGTACGGTACAGGGTGACCTCTCTTCACGCCGTGGATTCTTGACTGGAAGTGACATGAGAGAAGACTTCACAATCATTAACTGTGAGGTTCCTCTTGCTGAGATGTTCGGTTACTCAACAGAGCTACGCTCTATGACTCAGGGTAAGGCCGGATTCTCTATGGAATTCTGCAAGTACCGTCCAGTACCTGCTTCTATCCAAGAGCAGCTAATTTCTAAATTCAAAGAAGCTCAAGCTAAAGGCAACAAATAAGCTGCCATCCTGCCTATTCTTTGAAAAAGCACCGTTCCAGTCCCTACTTATGGGTGACCGGCGGTGCTTTTTACATTGACGAAACTTCGCTCAGGTTTAAACTTTAATTAGCCATTCGATTTAGGCACCCATAACTCCCTTGGATAAGGCTGTCCTATGACCCGTGCTGAGAAACCAAATAAGCCTCAAAAAGAGCAAAAGCAGGCTAAGCAGCCTAAAAAACGCCCACTTCTTGTTTATCTTGAGCAATTGGCAGATCATGTAGATGCAGAAGTTGCAAAAATCATGAACACTAAGTGAAAATTTTAAATTATAAGCATATCAAGCAAGGATTTTGATTGATATCTGCAGCAGCATCAATGATAGAAGGTGCTTTCAGTTAAGCATTGCATAAGAATCTTCCCTTAGGAATTAGAGAATCACCAAACCTTCCCAACATCTGTAAATGAAAATGAAGAATATATAAATTTAATACATGGTCTTAACGAAAGCTCCAATAATGCAAGTTTTTGCACCGGAATCAGTTCATACGTAGTGAGTGACGGGATAGGTTCTAGGCCTGCGAATAAGCGATGTGCATAAAAAATGATGGTTTTGTTGTTTAAATTTTGCTGATATCAATTCCAGCTTCTAGCTTCTGCATTAACCTCAATGATTGAGGGCTTGTAAGCACTCGTCACAATTCCAGACACTTAGCTCACTTACTAATGACTGGCACATTTCTCAACGTAATCTGACATAGAAAACAAGCTGGAAATTAGCACTAAAAACGTCTAGTTACAATTAAATCTAAGGATTGGATAGCGATCTCTCGACCTTGTTATTACTTGTCAAAGTTCGCAAGGTCTCTATGCCTTGCTTACATCCAAACATCCTGCCGATTATCCACATAAAATCCAACCAAACCTGTGTTGTCAGTTGATAGAGGAATAGACCAGCACAGCCCACCTATATTTAAAATTGCATTTTGACTATTTGGTTTACACAACTCTTTTCTGAGGCTAAGAATTCCAGCTAGAGATAAGACTCCTGCTTACGAATCATCACACCATCAAACTTCAAATTATACTGCCCAAGTACTAATTGAATACTGTCTATGGCCTCCTTTGGACCTGGAAAAGGACTTCTTGATACCTTTTGTAGACAGAGATTTATCTGTTTCCATGCTGGACCAGCTTTTTTCCGTATAGTGGACCCCGTTTTTAGGACCATTTGATAAGTAAAACTCCTAAATGTAACATGCTGAATTTACATAAGGATAAAAAGGCATGGTTCTAAGAAAAAAACATACACCTAAATTCAAGTCCAAAGTAGCTATTGAGGCTCTGAAAGAGCAA
>JABSRF010000022.1 GCA_013215275.1 Oligoflexales bacterium
ATTCCAGGTAGGCCACGGAATATGGCCCTTATTGAATCCGGTAATGATGAATATCTTAAGTTATCTTCTGCGCTCATCATGGTATGATATCCTACTGTAAATACGGCATTATTTGTTGGCGATGTTTTTATTTTTTACAATGAGATATTTGATATTTTTTTGATTATACCAGGAAAGCAGGAACTGCTAAGCCCTTAATCTTCATTTTGACAGTATATAGCGATATTTGCTATGCGTAATACATTGTCAAATATTATCGACTGTTTAATTTGCCTAAAACCAGGTAGAAACAGTTCAAACTAATTATTTTCTGATTTTTACCGTTAGTTACCTGGGATAATGCTTGTTTTGAGGATACTTATATATGGACTATGCTCAAAAAGAAATACTTATAGTTGAGGATAGCGAATCACTGCTAAAGTGCATGCTAGAAGGGATCAAAAATTTTGACTTTAAGTTTTTCAAATGTAGCGTGGATGGAGCAATCAATGGGCAAGAGGGCCTAGAAAAAGCTCTCCATAAACAGTACGACTTGATTATTACCGACATGAAAATGCCAGAAAAAAATGGCCCGGAATTCATAAGGGAAATCCGTAATATTAGCACCTATGAAAAGACTCCCATTGTGTTCATGTCAGGCTACTTTCGGATAACTCCTTCCGACAGTTATGAGTCCTATGCCGAGGACTTAATTTTTCTCGATAAGCCATTTAGTATGAAAAAAATTCGAAATATCCTGAAAATACTTTTTATTGACAGAAAAAAAATTGCTTAACTTAACATAGTGAAATCCACCGGTCACCAAAGGGACCTCCCCTTTAAAGGTTTTGTTAAGTTCTCCGTGAGCGAAGAGGCTTAGTAAAGATGGATTAGAGTTGAAAGCCCACGGCTAGATTAGCTTCTATCGCATGCAGTTTCATGGTTTTGGTTCCCCGCCAGCGATTTAAGCTAAGTTCAAGCGTCCTCGTTGCTGACAAGCGATAGAGCAAGCCGATCGATGCCCCCACTCCAACCTCAATTTCCAGCTCAGGGTATTTTCGCATTGGAATCATTCCTTTTGTGACAGGATTTAGGTAGTGCAGCCTATGGCCGAAGCTCAAGTATAAGGGGTGGTGGATTCGGTGCAAGAAAGCTCCCTCCTGAGTCAAGGTTGCAATCGCAACCTCACTACCAGTCTCATTGTCCACCAGGAATTTATACTGTCCAGAAAAGCCGGCAAACCATTGATCTGACATAAAATACCGAAAGGTAATGCATGGATGGGGAATTCCTGGCTTGAACCTATTCCTAGCAAAGGCGATAGGGTAATTACGTTGATAAGATACCACTAGGTAATACTTGCTAAAGACCTGTGACTCTGGCAATAGCATGCTCTTTTTGCTTTCGAGCCTCTCACCTTCCCCTAACGCCCAAGCATCTTGGGCTAAGACCAAGGCAAAGCTATGAATTATCAGTAATATAAGCCTTCTTAGGGACAATTTTACCCTCACAACAACTCCAACTAGGCAGAAATCCCCCGTCAAGCCCAGCTCCTGTTCCTGTAGACTTTACATGAAGGGGACTATGCGACAAGGTATTCTTAGATGCACCAGCCTGCAAAGACTGTAAAAATAACAAACACCCAACGAATTATAAGAATATTTCGCAAAATCTGCCAATCAAAGATGCAGGTTCTCATAAGAGAGCTTCAAAATCCAAGTATTGCTGTCAAAGGTCGTGCCTTAGACCTTCAAACTCTGTACTACGGTGACCACAAAAAAATTGGCATCATTATCTGCGATGTATCTAGCAAAGGCCTAAGGTATCTATTTGATAAAGAGTCGGTGCAGCTCGAGTTTGTGATGCTGTCTTCAAAGATCGCTTGCAATTGCAAAATCATACAGATTAGAGATGCTGAAGTTATCATATCACTTCCCAAGACCTTAGTGAGCACAGAAAAAAGGAAAAACACCAGATACAAAAGCAATCAAGAAGCACCAGCATTTCTAAGGTTGAGTATTTGGAAATCATCAAAAGGTGACGCCCTGGCCCCACCCTATTTTGATCATCACAGGCAACTGGTCGACCTTCTTCCTGTGATGGACATATCTTTTGGAGGAGTCTGCTTTCATAGCCAATTTCCTGCAATGTCGCAAAATCTGGAACGAGGTGTCATTGATCCGCATGCATTGATCATGCTTCCCATGTCTCCACCAGTGCCGGTCGAGTTGGTGGTGCGTTGGATGAAGACTGTTAAAGAGCATGTTAGAATCACATCGAAAGATAGCATTAGCAGAGCTAATTTTTACGTGGGTTGCAGCTTTAATCTGCATCAAGAGGCAATGGTTTATAAAATCAAAAAGTACATTCAGCAGATCATCGAGGCTGAAGCAATATAGTTAAGGAGTCCAATTTTGCAACTTTTTTCCATATTAGTCGTGACGTTGATGTTAAACTCTGCTTGCAGCTTCAGCTTGTGGGGTGAATCAGAATCCGAGCAGCTAGATGATAATAAAAACAACAAAAATGATCAAGAAGAAGGACTTGAAGAAGTTAAACTTGATATTGAAAACCAGGTTAATATCGAAAATATTGAGCTAAAGCAGGCACGTATGTGGGCACGCATTGACGAGTTAGAGGGTATGCTCCTCAAACAACGAGAAAAGGTAAAGATGCTGGAAAAAGGCCTACTCCTAGGGGTTACCCCCAAGCCGGTCCAAGAAGAACAAAAAATATCCAGTCATCCTAACCAAAAGTTTTTACAAGCTCAAAGTATGAAGGAGCCTGACTTAAAAACAAAAAAAGATTTCTTAACAATGAGCCCTGATAGGAAAGGTGTCGATTTAGAGAATGTTCAAAAGGTTTATAGCTCGAGGCTACAATCAGCAAGAGTTCTCTTCAAGGAGGGGCGTTTTGGTAAGGCTTATTTGGACTTTGCCAAGCTTGACCGAGAATTCGAATCCAGTGTTACCAAGGGAGAAACCAAATATTGGCTAGGTCGATGCTGGTATAAGTTAAAGGAGCTTCAGCAAGCTAAGAACTACCTCAATAAGTTTATCAGAAGTTTTCCAACTAGCCCTTGGGTGCCATCTGCTAAGTACTATCTGGCAAAAGTAGAGCTAGACTCAGGCTTGCGAGAACTCGCTATCAAACAGCTTCGAAATCTCATTAGAGAACATCCCTACGAAGGAAGCTCAGAGGCAGCAAAACAAATGCTAAAGAACTTAAATCAGACTTTATAACTAGGGTATGCCATGCTAAAAATTTCTATTTTATCTTTCCTGCTTGCTCTTGGGGCTTGCTCTTCTGACCAGCAAGAGCAAGCCTTAGAGACTGAGGACCTCGAGACCACAGAGGATGAGGAATCCCAGGAAGAAGACTCCGAATACGATGAAAACTATAACCAAAACGGTGATAGTTATGAGCAAGGAAATGATCAATACTCCAACGGCAATGAGTATGGAAATAATGAGTACAACCAAAATCTCAACAATCAGGACTTCAACGAAGCTGTGGAGGGGGAATACCAGGAAGACAACGACCAACTCTTCAATGGTGTCTACGACCAAAACGCCGGCAACAACTATCAAAGCGACCAAAATGCAGACCAGAACCAAGGTGATCAAGGCATGGATATGCCAATGGAAGAAGACATGGAAGAAGAGACCATGCCTATGGTCTCAAGCATTGGAGATCCCAATGAGTTTTCAGGTGCTCCTGCTGTACCGGGAACCTTACGTGTGATGGCAGAAGGAGAGGCTCCGGAAGAGTATATTGTGGAATACGGGGACACCTTGTTTGATATTTGTAGTCAACTTTTGAGTGAGGGAGGATACTGGCCCAAGCTATGGTCTTTGAACAATTATATTAAAAACCCCCACTTTATTTGGCCCGGCATGAGGCTCAGGTTCTATCCAGGGGATGAAGAGGACCCACCGTTTATTGAAATTGTGCAAGAGGAAGAGGTGGTTCCCATCGCAGATGAAGAAGATGTGGACTTTAATGCCCTTGTTCAAGAGGCCATACTCCCTGAAAACGAAACTCTTGCCATGCAAGAAACTGAGGTGGTAGGCAGAGATGGCGTAGAAGAAGGTGATGATCTTTTTGACACGGTCGGCGCTCCTTTTAACACGAACCGTGTGTCGGTAACCCTTCCAGGGTTTATTTTTGCCGAGGAAAATAGCGCTGCTTGCACCGTGGTTGGAGGCACCATGGGTGAGGCTTTGGTGGGTGAGGACAGGCTTTTCTTATGCAATCCTGAAGAAGAGCTTACCGTTGGTAGCACCTACACGGCCGTTCGCTATATGGGGTCCGTTGAGGATGCAGAGTCAGGAGATTCCGTGGGCCATCAATATCAGTTTGTGTCCCATGTGAAGATGATACGGGAATTGGATGGAGGCGAAAAGTTTATCGGCCTTGTCACTAAAAGCCGCTTGGGCTTGAGGGAGGGAGATTTGATCATCCCGTATGTATCGACTAAACGCACCCTTTCCCTCAGCAAAGATTTTTCTAGCCCAGCTGTGGTAGACAACGCAGCCCATATTGTCGGCTTTGATTTGCAAGGCCAGCAAATTGGCGGACAAGGAAGCTTAGTATTCCTCGATAAGGGGGCCAACGATGGAATTAGCAATGGACAACTGATGAAGATAGAGCAAAGCCTACAGTACTTGCTGTTAACTTATGACCTTGAGGAGCCCACTCAGGATACGGTAACGGTTGGGTATGTCCGGATCATTGACACCACCGAGGTTGCCTCAGTTGGCTATATTATTCACAATGACCACGAAGTCTTCATCGGGGATTTGGTTGGTAAGGGGTGAGCTATAGCCACTGCCTCGTAGTCATATAATACTTGGATGGCAGTATTTCTCTTTTGACAACTGGAATTTTGAGCAGAGAGGTCAATAGGTTGAATTTGATGATATACCAAATTGCTGCCACCCCATCTTGCCAACCGATTTTTTTTCCAGTGGAGTAAGTCCGAGGATGATAAGAAATCGAGTATTCATGAATCCGTATTTTTAATGTTGCGATCTTTGCAGTCACCTCAGGCTCAAACCCAAACCTCTTGCATTCTAGGTGCAATCCCTTAATGATTTCGCTGCGGAACACCTTATAACAGGTCTCCATATCAGAAAGGTAGATTCCGCTCATAAAGTTTGAGAGCAGAGTCAGAAAGCGATTGCCCAGGTAATGAAAGGTTCGATGAACCTGTGGGGAATGCTGCTTAAAACGACTCCCATAGACCACATCCGCTTCATCCCTTTGAACTTTTTCGATCAACCGCTTTAAATCCATAGGGTCGTACTCAAAGTCGGCATCTTGGATGGCTATGATGCCGCCTTTAGCTAATTCGATTCCCTTAGAAAGTGCAGCGCCTTTGCCTTGGTTGTATCCTTGGCGATGAATCACCACACCTGCTTTGTCTTTAAATTTTTCAAGAATTACGTAACTTTTGTCGCTGCTTCCATCCTCGACGAAGATAAACTCTACCGGAAAATCGAAGTCGTAGGTGAAAAGCCTTTCACAAAACTCTTCTAAGTGAGCCTCTTCGTTGTAAACGGGGATGATGATAGAAACTAATTTTTTTTCCATTTCAATTCACCGATAATCCAATTTCTGTTGTCAGATACCAAAAAATGGCGGAAACCCGCAAGGAGAGCCCGCCACTTTTGTTCCAGCAACAATCTAGCATAAGAACAACTAAATATTAATGCCTAACTGCTTGTCTCGAGCAACTCGCTTGAGGTCAGCCTCAACCATCATGGAAACCAGCTCATCGAAGCAAACCCGAGGTTGCCAACCAAGGAGTTTTTTTGCCTTATCTGGATTACCTAGGAGCAAGTCAACCTCAGCTGGGCGATAGAAGTCAGGGGAGACCTCCACCAGTACCTTTCCAGAGCCCTTATCGAAGCCTTTTTCCTCGTCCCCTTCCCCTCGCCACTCGATCTCATAGCCTACGTGGGCAAAGCTTTTCTCGACGAATTTGCGGACTGTATGGGTTTCTCCTGTGGCAATCACATAATCGTCAGCTTCTGGCTGCTGTAACATCTTCCACATGAGCTCCACGTAATCTTTAGCGAAGCCCCAGTCTCGCTTCGCATCAAGGTTCCCTAAAACAATCTTATCGGTTAAGCCATATTTGATTTTTGCGACATGGCTTGTAATTTTTCTAGTCACAAACTCTACCCCCCTCAAGGGAGACTCATGGTTAAAGAGAATTCCTGAGCAGCAGTAGAGGCCATAAGATTCACGATAATTCACGGTGGCACTATGAGCAAAAAGTTTGGCAAAGCCATAGGGGCTACGAGGGTAGAAAGGCGTTAACTCAGATTGCCGGCTTTCACGCACCTTGCCAAACATCTCGCTAGTTGAAGCCTGATAAAACTTGCTTTTTGGAGAAAACATCCTGATGGCTTCTAATATCCTCAAGGCTCCTAGGGCATCCACATTTGCAGTATAAAGAGGTTGATCAAAGGAAGTGCCTACAAAGCTTTGAGCTCCCAAATTGTAGATCTCATCAGGTTGAATGTCCTTGATCACATTCATGATATTTGTGAGTTCGCACAGATCAAAGTAACAATACTTTATGCGATCATGAACATTCAGCTCTACAAGACGCCAGTTGACTTGTTCCGAGTCTCGACGATCACCCCCAAAAACTTCATAGCCCTGATCCAATAAATATTGGGCCAAATAGGCTCCATCCTGTCCTCTAATCCCAGTTATCAAAGCCTTTTTTTGGGACAATTTTTGCTCCTACACGCAGATGCTTGAAAGAAAGGCCTTCCAGCCAATAAAAGAAAAGCCAGTACCAAATTTTCTTGAACCCATACGTCCTACGTACGCCAAATTTAGTTTACAGACTATTGTTAATGGAATCTTTGATTAATACTAAGTAAAAAGACCTGCTATAGCAAGTCATTTAAAACCAAGCATGGACTTTGGAGGCGGGCTCCATAGCACCCTTAGTTAGCTCTCATCCGGGAAAAGTGTTTTATGTCCCTTGACGAAGGAGATCCATTCGCTAAGCGACTGAAGTCACTGAGCTCAGGATAGTTCGCATTAGCCGGAAATTTCATTTCCGGATGCTCACTAGTTAAAACTTGCAGAATAGAGCAATCATGATTTAATTGATGGAAGTTACATCAAGGAGTAGGCTTTGAATAATCCAGCTAGAGTATTGCCTCAATTTATTTCTTCAAACTTCAAAAACAAGAAGCTTATCTGGGATCTTATCCGACGGGACTTCAAGATGCGCTACCTTGGTTCCATGATGGGTAGTTATTGGAATATGATCCACCCCATTGCTATGATAGCGATATACACCCTTGTTTTTGCCGAAGTTATGAAAATTCGCCTTGGGGGTCAGTCAACGAGCCCTTATGAGTTTACCATCTACCTATGCTCGGGCTTGCTTCCATGGACCTCATTTCAAGAGGTCGTTCTAAGGGGCTGCAACCAATTTCACGAAAACGCAAACTTTATAAAAAAAATTGCCTTTCCAAAAGAGATTATTCAAAGCATCGCTACTGGCTCAGCATCCATTATCTTTTTGTTCACAATGACGGTCTATACAGGTTTAATTCTTGCCTCGGGGCACGGAGTTTCTTCAGCAATCATGCTCTTGCCACTATTATTCTTTTTTCAAATGGTATTCGCATCTGGCCTAGGTATGATTATGGGAGTTTTCAATGTCTTTTTAAGGGATATCCAGCAGATTCTCAACATCGTATTCCAGCTATGGTTCTGGCTTACCCCGATTGTCTACAGTGTTAAGCAGATTCCTGATTTTTACAGACAGTTTTTTTATCTCAATCCTTTTTATCATTTTGTGAATTCTTACCAGTTAATTTTGGTAAAAAAGCAATTTCCAGAGACAGCGTCGATCGCAATTTGCGGAATTTCAGCTTTAGTGTTCTATATGATCGGTGCTAATATTTTAAATCACTTTCAAAACCAAATTTCAGATGAAATATAAGGACTCACTTTGATCAAGCTCAACAATATAAGCAAAAAGTTCAAAGTTTATAAAGATAAGCGCGACCGATTCAAAGAATGGATGACATTTGGCCGTAAAACCTTACATAGTGAGTTTTGGGCCCTTCGTGACATCAACCTGACGATTCCTAAAGGTGAGGTTTTTGGCCTCGTTGGGCTCAATGGGGCTGGTAAGAGCACGCTCTTGAAGATTATCACCGGAACCATGGCTCCAAGCAGCGGAGAAGTGATTCTGGAAGGTAAGGTGGCTGCATTGCTAGAGTTAGGCACAGGCTTCCATGAAGAGCTCACAGGACGAGATAACGTTAGGGTAAACGGTAGGCTCTTAGGCATGAGCGAGGAAGAAATCCATGAAAAAATGGATGAGATCGAACAGTTTTGCGAGCTTGGAGACTACTTTGACAAGCCGATTAGAACCTATAGCACAGGGATGTACGTTAGGCTAGCATTTGCACTCGCAACCTCAGTCCAACCAGACGTCCTGATCATCGATGAGGCTCTCAGTGTAGGAGATGCCTATTTCCAGCAAAAGTGTGTAAAACGGATGGAGTTGTTCAAAAAACGTGGTACTACGATTTTGTTTGTGTCTCACGACCTTTCAATGCTTAAAATATTTTGTGATCGCATTGCTCTTCTGCAAAAGGGTAAGATCGAATCCGTAGGCAATGCCCGAGATATCCTAGAGCTTTATAATGCTAAGCTCGCGGAGCATGAGGAAGGGTTTTCCTTACAAACAGACACCAATAGCCAAGCGGAGGAAGTGCTCAGCTCTGGAAATGGTAAGGTCCTCATCAGCAAAGTTTCAATCAACACTCCACAAAATACCAATGTCAGTACCTTGGAGGCTGGACAACAATGCCAAATAAAAATTGAGGTAAGCTTTTCTAGTCAAGTATACGACCCGACGGTTGGTATCATGATTCGAGATAGGTTGGGGTATGATATTTTTGGAACCAACACAAAACTTATGAGTCAAAAGACTGGACATTATCATAAAGGTGATAAGGCAGACTTCAATTTTAACTGTATGATGAATATTGGACCAGGAGAGTATACCCTTACGGTGGCTATTCACCAAGACAGCATCCATACCGCTGAATGCTATCAATGGGTCGATCGGATCTTAAGCTTCAAAGTGATCCCTCAAACTGACTTTCAGTTTTCAGGTGTGTCCCTTGTTGCAACAGAATTTTGTCTTGAACGCCCACAGAGCAGCCAACACTAATCAGCTTGATTGCCTGCTGAGGAGAGACCATATGGAAGCCCTTGAATCCTACAAGTCCGCAATCAAGGAACAAATCGAAAAAGATTTAGCCAATCCTATTGCGTTTAAGCAAATCAGCCCTTATCTTCGTAGTCAACGCTCAGGCATCACTAGCAGGACCTATCAGTATTTACAACTCTATAAAATGATTACCGGTGAGCCCAATTCAAAGAGCCAAGTGGAGCTTGCATACAAGTTAATCCTAGGTAGGCCAGCCGACCTAGGAGGTCTCTTGGCTCACCAAAAGACCCTAAAATATAAGGGTGTCAAGGGCCTTATAATGGAGCTGAGATACTCGGCAGAAGGCCGAAAAAAAAGCAACACAATCTCAGGCCTCTTTATCCCTTATTGCAAATACAAGCTTAAAAGCTGGCTTTCTCGAACTAACTAATCATTTGAGGATTTATGCAGCTACCCTTTGAAACTCGAAAAATAGGAATCGTGATTCCTTGGTTTGGTAAAGAGCTGAAAGGTGGTGCTGAGCAACAGGCTTGGCAAATTGCGACCCGCCTCCAAAACATTGGCTGTCAGGTGACAGCCTTAAGCACATGCTCTCAATCATTTCTACATAAATGGCATGTTAATCACTATAAACCAGGCCATCACCAAGAAGATGGTATTGATATCATTCGTTTTCCCGTTGCCAAGCGAAACCCAAACAAGTTCAATCATGTTGTCGGTAAGCTCCTATCTATGCCCTCAAATTCATTTAACCCGGGCCTTTCTCCATTAACAAAGGAAGATGAGAGGGTTTACTGGAGTGAAAACATAAACTCCCCAGAGCTTATAGGCTACCTCAAAGAAGAACAAAAAAACTTTGATTTTTTCATTTTCTTACCTTACCTGTTCCCCATCACAATCGAGGGAATTTTAGCAGTGCCTGAAAAAGCCCTTCTTCAAGCATGCTTGCATGACGAATGCTATGCATACTTGAGTAAAACTCTGGAAGGAGTTTATCGGTGTAAGGCCCTATTGTTTAACTCATTAGGTGAGCTACAACTGGCAAAAAACATCTATGGCGAGTGGCTTTCGGACAAATCCTTTGTGATCGGTGAGGGAGTCGAGCACCACCCAGTTTCCAAAAGCTTCAAACCAAGTATCCCTATTCCGAAAAATTATATCCTATGTTTGGGGCGGAAATGCAACGAGAAGAACACCCCTCTTCTGATCGAACAGTTTGAGCTTTTTTGTCAAAAACACCCTTCGAGCGAACTTTCACTGATCCTAGCAGGCCCAGAAAAGGTACAGGTCCCAGAAAATCAGAGGATTATTGACCTAGGGATCGTAGAAAAGGATTTAAAAAGCTACCTCCTCGCTCACAGCAAAGCCCTTATCAACCCGAGCACCAACGAAAGTTTCTCACGAGTCATCTTTGAGTCCTGGAAAGAAGGGCGGCCAATCATAGTCCACCAGCGGTGCTTAGCAACCTACGAAGCTCTAAAGGCATCAAACTTATCAGGTTGGTCGGTCAAAGATGATGAGGATTTCATTAGGGTTTTTGAGCTCGTTGACAAAAAAAGCCAGGCAGAAATCGAGCAAATCGGTAAAAAGGGTCAAGCCTACGCAGAGCAGATTAGTGATTGGGATGAAGTGATGAAACGATATATTAGCTGCTTCACCAAGCTTTCACCTCTGGGCAATGATCGTGAATTGAATAAGAAACAAGAGCTATTGGTAATCATTCCGCAAACCAAACTCAGTGAGCATGAGCAAATTGATCTTGAGCTTTTTTTAGACGCTTTATATCAATCACCGAGGTGGAATGTTATCGTAAGGGCTAGAAACCCTAAGGCACTGTCCTCAATGGGTGAGGCTTCATTCTTACAAGATCAATCCCATTGTCTTGAGCCAGAGCTAATTATTTGGTACGGCGAGCAAAATTGGGAGGAAGGGATCAATTTAATTGATTCCAAGAAGTCTCCTGTTGTGAGGAAAAGTCTCCAAAGCCAATCCATCGAAGAAGTACGAGTTGAAAATAACTGTTTATTCCAAAGTAAGGGTAGGTATCATCAATCTTTATCATGCCCGAACCTGTTCCCCTTAAGCTTCGTGCAGAAAGAATCCTGCGATGAAAAGGACTTCGATTCCATCAATAAAGAAGGGATCAACATTCTACTGCTGGCTAACCTCCAGAGTCCAGATTGCAGCCTTCTATTCAAGGCATTTGAAAAAATCTATACCGAAGCTCAAATACCCATTAACCTACTCGTTCCAGAATCCATATCAGGCATTAACTCACTAGTCATAGAGAATTTCGAGGGCATAAACTGGCACTCCTTTACCAGTTCAAAAGCTACAAGCATTCCAAGCCATATTTACTTGGCCAGTGATTGCATGATTGTGATGGACCCTGTGGACTTGCCCAGTTGGTTCTCACTTGGGGCATGTGCCTACCAGTTACCAGTTTTAAAACTTAATAGCGAAAAAAATATATCGCAGGATTTTTTTTCCATGAGTCTAACAGACAAGACTATAGACCAAGTCATTAGCTTCTTAAAGTTAGCCACACAGAGTGAGACGATGAAGGACAAACTAAATAACATCAATTTGGAAGTGATAAAATCACATATTCCAGGAAACTTTCAAAGCAAGCTTAATGCCTCTTTACAGAGCTTCATCTCAAACCACGATATGCCATTATGAAGGTTGCGTTTGTGGTAGCCCGTTATGGGACCGAAGTCAATGGAGGTGCAGAGCTTCACTGCCGGATGGTGGCTGAAAGATTAAAGCATGAATGGGATATTGAAATCATCACAACTTGTGCAATGGACTATATTCACTGGGGAAATCATTTTAAGAAAGGTATTTGCTACGTTAATGGGATCAAAACCCACCGTTTCGAGGTTGATTATGAACGTCCAATTAATACCTTCAACAGTTTCTACAATATGCTTATTAGTTTGCATCTATTAGATAAAAATTTGGACGTTCCTCTCGACAGCACGGAACACCTAGACAAACTATTCACAAGAGATAAAAACAGCTCTAGAGGCAATCCAATTTTGCCACATGAGCTCGCAACAAAAGCTCTAACACCTATTGAAGACTTAGAGGACCTTTGGCTTAAGCTACAGGGGCCTTTTTCCTCTCAATTGCTTGAATACATTGAAAATAACAACAAAGACTATGATGTTTTCATATTTTTTTCCGCAACTTATTGTACAAGCTACTATGGGCTTCCAATTGTAGCCGATCGATCAATGATCATTCCTACGCTCCATCGCGAAGCTTGTATGGCCTTTGGTTTATATCAAGATTTTTTTAGACTTCCCCGCCATATTTTATATAACACCGTCGAAGAGATGAAGCTAGCGAATCAAATCTTTCCAAGCACCAAAAAAATTGCTCATGATATCGTTGGAGTAGGAGTTGAAACAAAGGGCCATCATTATAATAAAGACTCTTTTGGACCTGACAAAGTTAAACTTGAAGGTCCCTACATATTGTATTTAGGAAGAATTGAGCAATCTAAGGGATGCCTGGATCTATGCCACTTTTTTGTTAATTTTAACATGAAAAATAGTGGAAACCTTACCTTAGTCTTCGCAGGTAAGAAGATTTGTGGGTTACCCAATCGGAAAGATGTTGTGCATGTAGGGTTTGTCTCAGAGGAAGAGAAGCAGCAACTAATTAAAGATGCACTTGTGGTTTGTATTCCTTCCCTATTTGAGAGCCTATCCATGGTCTTATTGGAAGCTTGGAGTTTAGGTACTCCAACTCTTGTAAACGGCAATTGTGAGGTTTTAAAAGGCCACATTAACCGAGGTAATGGCGGATTATGTTACGACAATGAGGAGTCATTCCATAAATACTTGCGTTTGCTTTTAGAGCATCCTTCTTTGAGAGCCATTTTGAGCCAACAGGGAAAAAGGTACGTGGACAAACATTATAGCTGGGAAACTGTCCTGAACAAATATCGAATCGGTGCAAAGAAGGTCGCGGAAAGTAACCAGGCTATATCCTAGCAAGCACTGAATCTAGATATGACGAAAACTTCGCTTCTAGGGTTTCCCAATCGAAATCCTTGGCTCGTTTACTGGATAAATAGCCATACTTCTTTATCTCATCCTGGTCTTTGAGGAGTTTGGTAAGCCCTTGTAAAGTTTCAAGGGGCTTATTCTTATCCACGAGAAGCCCACCCTCTCCCAGAGTCTCGGGAACAGCAGCAGCTTTATGAGCTAAAATAGGTATCTTAAAATTCATTGCTTCAACGAGGGGAACACAGAACCCCTCGTGATCGCTTAAACAAACAAAGACATCCGCATGCTGATAAAAGCTTGCTAATTCGTGTTCATTAACTGCCCCTGTTAAAATAAAATCGGAATGCAGCCCATAGGGTTTGTCAAAACTAGTTCGCATTCCATATTCAGCCGCTAAGCTTTTCACCAATACGCCCCCATAGTAAGGGTCAGGTCGGCCAACACAGATTAAGCGAGCATCATTATCCACAAAATCATAGTATTGTTTAAGCAAGAATAATAGGTCATGGTGAGCTTTGTTGGGAACAACCCTCCCAACAAAAAGTAGTGTTTTACGCTTATCTTTCTGCAAGAATTCTGTAGTTTTCTTGCAAGGTTCAATTTCCAAGAGCTTTTTGTAGTCGCGCATTAATGGCAAGACCGCACCATTCTTAAAGCTATGTGCCTCCAGCTCATCTGCATTATATTGCGACGCCGCCCAAAAACAGTCACTCAAGTCCCGGACGAGTGGAAGCTGATCTCGTCCTTGCTTGCATTTACTTTTAGCAAAGCTGGTATGTGGGTAAGGAAAAAACTTAGCGGGAGTGATATTGTGATAGCGAGTCACTTTTGTCGCTCCAGCTCCCATCAAGTAATATGGGACTAAAGATCCGACTGAGAAATGATGGATAAGCAGATTACCCCTCGTAGCAAAGGGAGTATACTCAGATAAATGCCGGCATTCTCCTGGAAGCACCCCTTCCTCTGCAAATATATCGCTTTTCAAGCCCTTTGCACGGATCAAGTCACGAATAGTACGGGTATCAGTCCCTATGGCATCATAGTATCCAAAAGAGGGGAGTATTTGATCAACTCTGGGGCTTCGGTTCAAGGTTTTCTTCCTTTTTTAAACGATTCTCTAGCTTCATTAAGCGCATCTCTAAAGAAGCAACACCATAGGCTAAAGAAACCGTCAGATCATTCATCCGCTCTTGCCTAACAAAAAGCACCTTCAAAAACGGGCGGGCTAGCTTTCTCAATAGGCGTTTACTTTCAACAATAAAAGGGGCAAGATATTTTCTATGGCTAGAATCTGCTACAGGTAGATAAATTTTTGTTTCTCGAGCCATTTCCTTTGCCACGGTCACGCTTGATATTTCCGTGTACCAATCATCCGATGGATCATCTTCGAATATAAACTCAGGGTGCTTTTGTTTGTACTCCCGGAATTTTTGGATGATACCTTGTTCCATAGAAGGGTCTAAATCTTTCACAAAATTTCTCACTCTATCCAAAAGGGAGGTGTTGTAACACGCCAATTTTCAGAAAGTATATCAAACCTGACAAATGAACAACAAGTGTTAAAGATGGCTCCTATTGCTCAAGCAATCTGTAAATTTTTTTCAGATGAGGACAGAATCCACGAGCCTATTAAATCTCGAAGTCAGATTATTCCAGCTAAATTTACCTGCGCGTTGGACGGACAATGTTCGCCATTTGCTGGAAGCTCCTTTTGAATGCTCCAACAAATTGCCTAAGCCATTCAGAGTTTCTACGGGATCATTTTTGTCAACCAACAAGCCACCATCAGCCAAGGTTTCAGGAACTGCTGCAGCCTTATGGGCAAGGATAGGTAGACTGAATTGCATAGCCTCTACCAGTGGCACACAAAACCCTTCGTGATCACTCAAACAAACAAAAGCATCTGCATTTCTATAAAAGCTAACTAATTCTTGTATCGTTACAGGCCCCGTAAAAACAACATCCGATTGATAGCTGTATGGCTTGTACATGCCAACTCGCAGACCTAATTCTGAGGCTAAATTATTCAACAGAGTTCTGCCATAATAATGATCCATTTTCCCAACACAAATCAAACGAACATTGCCATCAATATAATCTTGGCACTGCTTCAGTAAAAAGATGAGGTCATGGTGTGCTTTATTAGGAGCAACACGGCCTACAAAGAGCAGAATTTTTCGCTTATCTTTTTTTAAAAAATCGGAAACCTGGGTACAGGGCTTAATTTCCAGTAGATTGTCATAGTTGTTCATAAGGGGCAATACAGAGCCATTTCTAAAATGGTATTGATCGAGCTCATCAGCATTGTATCTAGAGTCAGCCCAATAGTAGTCACTGTAATCATTCACAAGCGGAAACTGTTGGCGCCCTTGCTTGCATTTGAACCTTGATAGGCTGTTATGCTCATAGGGAAAGTATTTTTCAGGAGTGATATTATGGTAACGGGTTATGATGGTGCAAGCCAAACCCATGAGGTAATAGGGAACCAAAGATCCGATTGAAAAATGATGGATGAGTAGATTTCCTTTTAAGCCATACTGGGCATACTCCGAAATATGGCGGCACCCAGCTCGTGCATCTCCCTCTTCTGCAAAAATATCACTGCGTAGGCCACGAGCTCTTAGTAAATCACGGATATTGACAGCTTCGATCCCTATTGCATCATATTGACCAAAGGTAGGAAGTATTTGATCGACCCTAGGATTTGCTAACAAGTGCTTACTTCCTTTTAGTCTTTTAGTGATACTAATGATACAGATCTAACGCTTAGAAACATGCAGTGTTTGTATGCAAAATCATAAAGGATTTTTTCGAATATAGCAGATGGAATTAAAGGACGACAAGCCTTAATGGAAGGTGAAAGGGCCCAGGGCCCCTTTGTGTTTTTATCGACCTAGAAGGCTCAATGCAATTTCTGGCTGGACATTAGCTGTTGAAAGGATCGATGTGCCAGCTTGCTGGAGAATATTTGCCCGCGTCATATTTGCGGTTTCATTTGCAAAGTCAGTGTCACGGATTCGACTTTTTGATTCCGTGAGGTTTTCGATCTGCACATCTAAGTTAGTCATGGTTGAGCTTAAGCGATTCTGAACTGAGCCTAAGTAAGAACGGTAGTCGTTAACCTTGAATATAGCCTCATCTAATTTTTCGATGCTACGTTGGGCTGAGGCTTTTTCGTTGACTCGAGTTCCTTCAGCATGCTCACCAATGTCTAAGGACCCTTCCCCAGAGGTAAATCCATTAATACTGCTGAAATCGATTTTTATGATATTCACCGGATTGCGTTTGTCGATTGCATCGGTATCTTGGTAATAGTCCTTACTCACCTGGATTTCCAGCGGGAATGAGTTTTGTGCTTCTCCCATATCGGATGGAAGCTCTTTATCCCCCACCAATAAGCGCGTTCCATTAAATTCAGTTGAGCTAGCAATACGATCGATCTCATCTTTCAGCTGTAAAAATTCTTTGTCAAGGAACTCCCGCTCTTTATTGCCAATGGTGTCAGAAGCAGCTTGTATTGCAAGCTCTCTCAGGCGCACCAACATGGTGCTTGTTTCGATCAAGCTACCTTCTGCAGTCTGGACCAAGGACACCCCATCTGAGGCATTTCTGCGTGCCATACGCAAAGAGCGTATGTCCGCTCTTAAGTTTTCTGAGACAGCTAATCCTGCAGCGTCATCAGCTGCCTTGTTGATGCGCTCACCGGAGCTTAGCTTAGACATAGAGTTTCTTAATGCTGTTGTTGATGATTGAAGCTGTCGTTGTGCATTGACTGATGCAATATTTGTTCTAATCCTAAGCCCCATAAGGTTGACCTCCTGTCAAGCGGGTAGCGTACTAACGGTTACTTTTTCACGTCTAAGGGAGACATTTTCTTGGTCGGGTAGGCGGGCAAAAAATTGACAGTTGTTCGGGTAATTTTTTCCTAAGCCGCTGTTTTGCAATGGGTAATTAGTATCTGGTTTTTAGAGCTGTGCTCTTTATTGCTTACCTTCTAACACCTCAGTGGGTCGGCTCATCCATTTTTATTTTTGCATGATTCAGTCAAAACCCCATGCTTTTCAATTGAATAGCGCCCTCCCACTTCTCTGAAAAAAGTAGGAGAAGGTTTAAAATAAATGCAAGCCTTGCGTCCAAATCATCATAAGTGATAAAAAATGCCCTTTAAGCAAGGAAAAGATGGCAGCAGCGTACCTGCTTATACAAAGGCCTGAATTTTCACTGAGCATGGGGTTTTAGAAAAAGGGTTCGCATTGGATTCCAACACCCTCCTCTAAAATTCAGGATCATGCCAAAATTGTTAATGCTTTGTCCCAAAAAACACAGCTAATTAGGAAACAGTAATGCTTGAACACATACACCAGGTCTTGAATGACTGCCGCCTCTCTCTTGAGCAACTAATGAAAAATGAGCAGACCCTCAAACAAGTTGAAGCTGCAGCTATGGCACTGGCCCATTGCCTTAATTCAGGTGGGAGAGCATTTTCATGCGGTAACGGAGGGTCCATGAGCGATGCTATGCACTTTGCTGAGGAGCTTTCAGGTCGTTTCCGTGAAAGCAGAAAGCCTTTAGCGGCAACCGCTATAAGCGACCCAGGTCACATCACTTGCACTGGCAATGATTTCGGTTATGAGTATGTCTTCTCTCGCTATATTGAAGCCCACGCAAGGAAGGGAGACATCCTTTTAGCAATTAGTACCAGTGGAACTAGTAAAAACGTCATTCGAGCAATGGAACAAGCAAAGGCTCTAGGTGCACAAGTCATAGGCTTGACCGGAAAAGAAGACACCCCGATGAAACCCTTATCAGACTTTTACCTTTGGACTAAGGGGGAAGGGCTCTATGCAGACAGGGTGCAAGAATTGCATATTAAATGCATTCATATCTTGATAGAACTATGTGAAAAGCAGCTCTTTGGAGGTGAAACCCAAGCCTAAAGGATTAAAAGAGTGAGTGAAGTAAGCATATTTGACAAGATCATCGCTAAAGAAATCCCAGCTGATATTGTTTATGAAGATGACTGGGTCTTGGCTTTTAATGACATAAACCCACAAGCTCCAGTCCATGTCTTGGTCATTCCTAAGGCAAAAATACCTGGCTTTTCCTCATTGGCAGATCAGGAAGCCGTGCAGGTTGGAGAGTTTATCAAACGAATTTCGCAGGTTGCAAACAAACTTGGGCTAGATCCTGATGGATACCGGGTGGTTTTTAACCAAGGGAAACATGGACAGCAATCAGTCAATTATATTCACGCCCATATTTTGGGAGGAAAGCAGTTAAGCTGGCCTCCAGGCTGAGATCATTTAGTGAGAGCCTTTTCCTCAAAATAACTTCCAGCCAATAAGTGGAGTTAAGCCATTGGAAACCACAGATCCATATGAAGCCATTTTAAAGACTGCAATTAAAATGGCGCCCAACAATTTTACCTCTTTAGCAAAAACACCCTGGGGAGGGACAAAAATTGCCAACAAGTTTAAGAAAGCTATCCTTCCTCAAATGGGAGATCAGCACATTGGTGAGTCCTGGGAGTTTTCTTGCGACCCAGCAATGCCTTCGCAGCTAGCTGACCTCGGTTTATCGCTTCCCGAACTTATCAAGCGCTACCCAAATGAGATTCTCTCAAGTAGCCTATTGAAAAAAAATCAAGAGCCTCACTACGAAATATTAGTGAAGCTCCTCGATGCAAAGCACCCCCTCTCATTTCAGGTTCACCCAGATGATCACAACCCTCTCCTAGGGCCAAACGAATGCGGAAAGCCAGAGTCATGGCTCGTGCTTGAGGCTGAAAAAGATGCTGGAATTTTTTTAGGTTTCAAAAATGGAGTCAGAAAAGAAGACCTGTTGAAGGCTCTTTCCAGTCGACAGGATTTGAGCCCCCTCATGCAATTTGTCCCCGTCAAACCTAATGACTACTTTGAAATTGCCCCTGGGGTGCCTCATGCTATTGGCGGAGGGGTCACCCTTTTGGAGCCTCAGCGCATCAGCTCTTCAAGAAGCGGCAAGACTTACCGCCTATGGGATTGGAACCGTTGTTATAACGAGCAAGGTCAGTTCGACGAAGAAAAAGGTAAGGAGCGAGAGCTACACATCGATGCTTGCTTAGACCTTATTACACCTGAGTCACAATCAGGCGAAGGTTTCCTGAACTCACTAAAAGTCGAAGGGAGTTGGAGTACAAGTGTTCCTGGAGCTCGCATCTTAAGCTTCCCTAAAAACCCCTACTACCAAACTCAAAGAGTCTACCTAGATGGTAGAAAGGCCCTTAGTTGCAGCTATAAGCAAGGCTATGGCATCATTTTTGTCATCGAGGGTAAGCTTTCCATTCAAAGCAAGTTTTCTTTGGAAGTCACCGCCCGGCAAGGTCAATCACTATTGCTGCCATTTTATTCAAACCCCTACAAGTTATTTGCTGCTCAAGCATGCAACTTTGCTTTTTTCAGCCCAGCTATAGCCGAAATTGCTTGGACTTAGAAAAACCGTTAGAATCTAAGGACAGCAAGCCAGAGGCAGGCCAAGGTGGAAAGAACCCAGGTAAAAGAAAAGCTGATTAGGTTTAATGGCCTCGCCATAGCGATTAGCATTACAAGAAACTTAGACCCAGCCTTTAAAAGTAAGGCATTGAAAGCCTTAGCGCTTCAATTCCCCCCTCTAGCAAAAATAGCAATCGAGTGCGAATTTCTATACCGAGACCTCCCTCAATTAGATGCAAAAAGCCTTACGCACGCCCTGCACAGCATTCAGACCAGCGCTTGGTTAAGTGCCTGGAAGCTTACCGATTCTGAGCTAAAACGAACCCTCCTCAATCACATGAGCAAGCGACGTCAGGACGACTTTTTACAGTCGGCAAGAGGTTTACCTCCGATCCCTAGGGCGAGCGCAATCAAAGCGCAGAGCTTTATAGCCAAAGCAATTCTAGCCGGCTTACGCAAAGGCACTTACCAACTTAAAAAACAAAGATGATCTTATTACTTGCCAAATGATATTTGATATGGTGTTTATAGCGGCACGAAATTAATTATGAGTATCTGAGGGTATGAGTATGCTACCATTTAAGGTTTTTGATCGGGAAAAGAAAATTACATGGGTCATCATCAACTTCCACCCAAACCAAAATGGAGGTGAATACCTTGCCGCACGAGAAGACGACTCGAATCATGACGGTGAGATACACCTCATAAAATCAGCTGACATGAAGAAGTTTAGGATGGTAGGCTTCTTAGAAGAACAAGAGTAAGCCTACCCTTATGCTTCTTCTGCTGGCATGCCTTGGTTAACCGAAGTTTTCAGCTCTTTGCCAGCTCTGAAAGCTGGGACCTTCCTTGCAGGAATCTTGATCTCTTCACCAGTCTGAGGATTTCTTCCCACCCTTGCCTTACGCTCGGAGACAGTAAATGTCCCAAATCCAATCAATTTGACTTCTTCTTCTCTAGAAAGACTAGTCGATACAGTTTTGATAAACGCTTCCAAAACTCTTTCGGTGTCAGCTTTGGTTTGAGAAGAAAGTTTTGCAATATTGTCAATTAATTCAGACTTATTCATAAACTAAAACTCCATAGGACGATAAAATAAATTAACAATCAATCAGCCATTAAATGATTGGGCAAGCTTCCCTTGACTCTTTAATTTGCTTGCTCAGCTTGTTCAAAAACTTTTTTTAGCCGATTGGCTTAAAAGCTTTGGATGGGTGCCAAAGAGTTACATTACAGTGATCTAATGTCAACATTTTGTAAAGACATAGAACGCGCCAAAACCTGTTTTTTCCCAAGCCTGGCCTTACCTAGGCCTATACATAAGCAAGTTTAGAGGTCATGATAAAGTAGTCCCAGACAAGCTTACTCAGAGTAGCAACGATGAGAAGTGCGCCTAGGCATCTGTATTTGCTGGTTTAATCTACCTGTTTATCGAAGGGTCTGAAGGGAAGATTTATGAGCCTCAGTCTAAAATGTGCTCACCTCACATGGGTCTACTACTTCATCGGCTTGCTATTGATTGGCAACTTCAGCCCTTGGCGAGGAAAGACAGCCATGGCTCAAGGGAGTGGCCAGGAGTTGGGTGATCGCTTATTAATGGATATCAATCACTACACCTTTAGCCAAAGACAAATGGAAGTGTACTTGCTGATAAAGAGCCTTATTTATAAAACAGGAAAACAGAAAGCTAAGCTAAACCAAGACAACTGGCTGCCCTCGATCGAAAAGTTCAGAGAGGATATGATTATCTACCTGGAGACCAAGCGACTCGGCCGTTTTCAGCCACCTGATGACAAGGTGCAAAGCATTGCGCGCGACTTAGAACGAAAGATCTACAAATCAACCGTAATACGGGCTGATGCTTCAAGATTGGGGCTAGACCGGCTAACCCTATTGCGTGCTGTGGCAAGCGTCGTCCAAGTAGAAGAGTACCGTAAGCTTAAGTCTATGGGGCAAGAACCTAGCTGGATTAAGGCACTTGAGCCCAAATATGTGGTGAGGCTATTTAAAGGTAGCCACAGATACCAAAGCATCAATCCAAACCGCCGTTGATTTAGTATGACTATCAAATACATTGAAACCAATACCTCAGTGGAGCAGATCAGCTCACTCCTCGATGATTTGTGCTCTCAGTGGTCTTTTTGGCCAGCTGAGCAAACCAAAGCATGCTTGAGCCAAAACGAGTACCACCTCCATGTGGCCGACCAAGGCCCTGGTAAGCCCCCAAATTGGACAGGAGCCATACTAAGCCATCATGGCCCATTTAGCGCCGATATCATTTATCTATACGTTGCTCCCGACCACCGCGGAAAAGGCCTAGCGCAACAATTGCTCGCATCCCTATGGGCAAGACTGGGTAAAAACGCTACTATGGAGGCTCTTTTCCTTGAAGTGAGGGCTTCAAACCTGCCGGCAATTAGAGCTTATGAGAAGTTTGGCATGAAACAAGTTGGCCATAGAAAGGCCTACTATCAAGATGGTGAGGATGCCCTCGTGTTTAGCAAAGAGACTATGAGTGACAGCAATAATTAAAACAGATCAATTAAAAGCAATCGTTTGGCTGCAAACAGCCTTTCTTGGAGATATGATTCTCAGCACAGGGGCATTCAACTTAGCCAAGAAGGAAGCCCCCCACCTCAATCAGTATTTACTGACCAGCCCGATTGGAAAGGCGGCCTTAGAAGGGCACCTTGCTTTAAACGGGATTTTTGCGATCGAAAAAAGGAAAGCAAACTTTTTTATCCAAGCGTGGAAGTTAAAGCAGTCACTGAAAAAGCAAGGGCTAACTCCAGGTAACTGTATTCTAATACAGTTACACCGCAGCTCCAGGTCGAGTATCATTGCAAGATTAATTGGCTTTCCGATACTTAGTTACGAAGAGACTAGCCTTTCGTTGTTTTCTAGTTGGCGTGTAAAGCGTGTTGCTGTTTTTCATGAATGCATTCGTAATGCCCTCCCCCTTGAGCAGCTGGGAATTAGCCGTAAAAAAATACTAGCTGCGCACCCATCCTTAAACGCTAGAGAGCATAGCCCCATATCGAAGGGTTTCAAGCAAGGCACCTTCAAAGTAGGCATAGCCCCTGGAAGTGTATGGCAAACTAAAAAATGGCCTATTGAAAAATTTCAGGCGCTTATCGCCTTACTTATGAAGCACTATGGGGTACAACTACTCCTCTTAGGGAGCGGGAATGAGCTGCCCCTTGTTGATACCCTCAAACAAGGACACAAAAGTGAGTTTGAAGAAGGCAAAATAATAGATTTAATTGGGAAAACAAAGCTTGAAGACCTTCAGTTTGTCTACCCACAATTAAACCTCCTAATTAGCAATGACAGCTCGCCGATTCACTACGCATCTGCATTCAATATTCCAACTGTTGCTATTTTTGGCGCTACCGTATCCGCGATGGGTTTTGGCCCTCTGGCAGCTGGAAGCCAGGTGATTGAAAAGAAAGAGCTAAGCTGCCGACCTTGTAGCGCCCACGGGCCTAATAAGTGCCCATTAAAACACTTTAAGTGTATGGAAGATATTAGCGCCAAAGAGGTTTACGGGCAGATATTGGAATACTTACCACAAGAAGAGCAGTAAAGAACTACAGCCCGCTTTCGACCGGAGCGGGGGCTTGAACCTCTTCCTCTTCTGAAACGGGCACGTCGGGCAAGCCATCCTCAAGCACCTTTGGATCACTCTCTAGGTAACTCCAAATAAATGTCCTACCCATTGATGGTTAATTTTAGTACAGTTCTGGCCTGTGATTGCGCACTCTAT
>JABSRF010000220.1 GCA_013215275.1 Oligoflexales bacterium
TTGAAACCTCAAATAGCCAAATATATCAACTACCTAAATTGCTTACTAGTTAGTCAATAGTATGGGACCAGTGCCAAACTGTTTATAAGATGTTTTATTCAGTAATAGTTAAAAATCTAGCTTTAATCATCAATGCAAGCATTGACAAAGGCTTCTACAGCTGCTGGGTCGCTCTTATCCAAGAGCGGAGTATTGGGAGGTAAGATCCTGTAACAGCCTGTGACAGGTAGGCCCTGCTGTAAATCATAAGTGCATGTGGAACCTGAGGGAGGGTAAACCCACTGTGCTACGATCGTATTTCCATTGTTTTTGGTGCCCCAAGTGATTAGCTTGGCGCGGCCAATTGCAGATTCAATTTTTTGAGGGGTGCCCATTCCTGCTGAATTAATAGCTGATATCAATTCATCGTATTCGCAATTGTCGTTGCAAGTTCCAGAAATAGGGGTGCACAGGCTTCTATTGAAATCCCAGATGCGGTTGCTGTCAAAACAGTCCTGAATCTCCTGGGGGAATTGTAGCTCTAGCTCATCAGCTACGCAGGTATCACCCGTATTTGCTGTGGTATCCCCATCAAATTCTCCATTGATCTGACTTTCAGAGTCAGCATCGTAATCGGCTCCTCCTGCAGTTTGAGCAGAGGCTGAATCAGCATCATACCCCTCGTTGTCAGGGTTACTTCCTTCTGCAGTTGCTTCTTGCTTGCTCTCTGGTCCTTCTATCGATCCCACTGAGCCTTCGGTAATGACTCCACTGGCCACTTTAGCCTGCGAATCTTCGCTTAAGCCTGATACCCATTCCTTCAGAACTATGACCCTTGAATATCACTCATCCTCGCTGTATTCGTGGTAGGTATCGAAAATATTTTTCTGGAGTATCTTATGTACGTTGCTGCGATAAAGATTTGTTTTGATGAAAACTGTTTCCCTGCAAAGGAGTGGAACCGTGGTGCTGCAAGCCTATGCACCCGGCTACAGAGTCGTTTCAAAGTGGTAGCAAAACCTGATCAAAATTCTAGCGAACTGGCGATCTTGGTGGTCACTTTGGTTCAAACTGAACAAAAGGGGGACGCCTTATTTGATAAAATTATTGAAAATTGCGAGTCTTTCGGCTTGGGAAGGGTCCTCAGCGAGGATCGGGTTATGGACCAAATATTTCATCCGCAGCCCCAGGAAAGGTAGAGGCATCATTCACGTCAATCCCTAAATTAGCAGCTTCAGCATAAGCTTTATCTAAGGTAACCACACGGGTTTCAAGAGCATACAGTTCTTTTAAAATATCCTGTACCCGTGCTGTATCGCGAGCAATCGGCCCTTCAGGCCCCAACATATTCTGAAGTTTCTTTGTCAAAGCCTGAACCTGATACTCTTCCTCATACTTGCCTCGATGGGAGGCATTATTAGTCGGGTCATGCTTTGTTGCCTCTTTCCTCTGTTCTTCTGTGGTAGCAACCACCGATGGGTCAATACACTCCTGAGCAAATCCATTTTGAGGATCGACGATATAGGCAGGTTGGTTTAAAGCCTTCGTAAAAAAGTACTGAGCACCAATCGTTCCGGCCATCTGTCCTGCCATGACCGCACCATTGGGACCTGCAATAACGCCACCAATAGCTGCTCCGACCGCTAAAAAACCCAACTGGACAATCCCTTTCTTAAAATTCAAAAGAGCCTGATCCTTAGCAACCATATTTTCGCAAGCGGTTAACTGAATTTCGATTTTTTTTGCAAGTTGTTTCGCATTTGCAAGGTTGGCATTTAAAGAACTTTCAGCCTGAGAAAGCTCAATATTCTTTTGCCTAACTTCTTCTCGAAAACTATCAGAGACCATGACCGGATAAGTAAGCGTTAAGTTGTAACTGCACCCTTCTTCGTTGAGGACTGAGTGTTCGCTAAGAACACAAGGGTTTACGACATAGTAATACTCACCTTTTGGAGCAGTCAAGTCAGCAAAATCATTGCTCACAATCTTAAGGCCTACGACCTTACACTTACGTCGATCCTCAAGTGCAAAGGCCCAGGCCCACTCCATAGCGGACTGCTGCCCAGGGCGTCCTGCTAAATGCCTGATGTCTTCCCCTGTGGATGTCTGCATCTTATAACTTGCGGCGCACCTCAAAACCTTGACAAAATCAGCCTTGTCAAAAGTAATTTTTAAGCGAGGAACCTTAAAATCCTCGATAATCTCAGCCTCACCCAAGCTGACATCTCGCTCTACCAGTGCCTTTGCTTCAAAAGGGGAAAGGTATATTTTAGTGTTCGCGTCTGAACCACTGCTCGCTTCATCGGTGCCCGAGCCCTCCTCACCATCTCCGGTGCTTAGACCGTTACCTTTGCTTGTGTCTCCTGAACTCCGTTGCTGGGAAGAGTTGCTGCTATTTCCTGATTGGGTATTACAACTGAAACTCATAAAGCAAGCGGTCAAAAAACATATGGTTAAAGACAGTTTATATTTAACTTGATTCATAAATTCAGATCCTCTTAGGCCTGTGCATTAGACATCATCAGCGTCCGTTGCATCCCCTTCGTTACCGTCTCCACCTTCAGCTTCACCAGACTCCTCATCATCTGTGCTCTCTGGTGGGGGAGGTAAATCTTTGCTTTCATCAAACAAACGAATGTCGTCGACACTTGGAACAGTCACCGGTTCTCCATCAACAACCAATTGACCCTTTCTTGCTAAGTCGGCAACTTCAAAATAGAAAGCATATTGAAATCCGTAATCTGTCAGGGTGTGCTGCAAGATTTCATACTCATCAATCAAGCGAAGGTAGCGGGTACAGGTTCTAGGCATGTCATGAGAACTACTTGCCAAGTTTATAAAAGTTTCTGCAAGCAAATAGCCCTGAAGTGCACCCAATAACTGCATGCGGTCAATGGTGCTTTGAATACCCCAGCCACCCCTTTTGCCCCAGAAATAGTAACGAGCCTTGCTAACGCCATCTGTGTCTACCGTCACAAGCTCAACACCCACCTCTATAATCGCGGCAGCAATGGTAATCCAAGCATCGCGGATTTTTTTGTCGATGATGCGTTGGCGATTACGCTCTTCACATTCGGTTAGGGCATCAATGGCTTCCTCTGAAAGAGCACGCATTGCAGTGGTGGTTGCATCAATCTTCGCGGCATAAATGGAGGTCATTTTCAAAGCATCTTGTTCTTTAGCCTTACGGGTATTGGTGTGTAGAACTTCACTGGAGATCGCAACCCTCCGTGAGCAGTTCCGAGCTGATAATTTCTCCGTATCCACAAGTCGCTTAGGAGTCACACATGAACGAATGAGGTAACGAAAGGTCCCAGAGGGGCTAAAGCTATCAATAAATGCTTCGCCAAGGTGTCCATCCGTAACTAATTCACAGCCATTGCTGTCCTCTGCCGCTTTAAAGTAGTCATTGCTTCGGTACAGTTGGCCCTTATCAAATTCGCTTAAACCAGACAATTCTAAGTCAACTAAATTGACTGGGTCTGCACCAGCATTCAAAACCGTATCATGCCTACACCTGATGATCTCCACGTAATCAGCGTCCCTAGGAAGTTTATAAGACACAACAGGAGATTGTGAGCTAGTAAAGGTCTGGAATCCGACTGCAAGCCTTACCACGTTAAATTTTTCATCGTCGAGGCTAAAACGGCTAACCTTTTCACGAGCTACATGTAAGGAGTCAACCGCCGGTGGAGTTTGCTCATCCGATGAGGCTCCATCATCTCCAGTCGATTCGCCCACAAGGTTGTTATTGTCCTGCTTTGGAGTCGATTGATCAGCACTGTTGGTTGGGGAGCATGCCCCAATGGCCCAGGCAACCAAAAAAAAGAACAACAATCTGTTAAATTCACTCACGAGATAACCTATCTGCTGTCAAAAAGTTCGATAACTTGGTGGAAGAAGATTCCTAAATAATCTAGTAAACCTTGCTCCCCGTATCGGCATTTGGGACGCCACACTTAAGATAAGGTCTAAGAAAAGATAAAAACGATGATATATCAGGAGTTTAAAAATTCAAAACAAGCATTTATTTCTTGGAGAGTGAACTGTGCTAAAATGCTCGTACATGCTTTACCTGTCAAGTTTATAAGCCATTAATAACAAGCCAGTATACTGGTAGTTTCCCCCATTAATCAAAGCTGGCGATCAGCCGAATGGGTTCTTGGATAACTGAAAGTGGATTCCAAAATTCATGAAACTAGAGGTAGGAGGAGGCATGGGAATCAGAAAGTTACAAACCAATACCAGCGGTATTTTAGACATTGAAGGGCATCAAATAGAATTACCGGTCATTGAAGGAAGTGAAGGGGAGAAGGGACTCGACATCGGCCGACTACGCGCAAATACAGGGTATGTATGTGTCGACCCTGGATTCGTCAACACAGCTTCTTGTCTTTCACAGATCACTTACCTTGACGGAGAAAAAGGTGTCCTACACTATCGAGGGCATCCTATCGAAGACCTTGCAGAAAATGCCAACTTTTTGGAGGTGAGCTTTCTGCTGATCTATGGAGAAATGCCAAACCCCACAGAGTTAAAACAATTTCAAAATGATATTGCTCAAAATTCTAAAACCACTCAATTCATTAGCAGCATTGGGAAGGCCTTGCCTAAGGATACTCACCCTATGGGGATCCTATCTTCTCTAATGGTTGCCCTGTCTGCTGACAAACCTGAATTGGTAAAGCAAGACTTGAGTGCTGATGAACGTAACCTAGCTGTGCACCATATCATGGCACAGATTAAAAACCTTACAGCCATGTGCTATAGAGTGAATAAGGGCTTGGATTTTGTTCCGTCCGATCCTGGGGCTGACTATGTTGAAGACTTTTACACCATGACTTTCAAGGGCACGGAGCATGAGTCACTGAGCCCTGTGGTGAAGGACGCATTGAATACTTTGCTGATCCTGCATGCAGACCATGAGCAAAACTGCTCTACCTCATCAGTGCGCCTCGTAGGCTCCTCAAAAGCAAATCCATATGCAAGCATCGCTTCTGGAATTAACGCCCTATGGGGTCCCCTTCATGGAGGTGCAAACCAAGCTGTGATTGAAATGCTTGAACAAATGCACGCTGATGGTGGTGGATACAAGAAGTTTGTTGAAAAAGCAAAAGATAAGAATGATCCCTTTAGACTCATGGGTTTTGGACATCGAGTTTATAAGAACTTTGATCCACGAGCACAGATCATAAAAAAAGCCTGCGATAAAGTGCTCAATCAGCTTGGAATCACTGACCCTCTCCTAGACCTAGCTAAAGGTTTAGAAAAAGAAGCCTTGAGTGACCCCTATTTCATTGAACGTAAGCTCTACCCTAACGTGGATTTCTACTCCGGAATCATCTACAAAGCTCTAAATATTCCCAACCAGATGTTCACAGCTATGTTTGCTCTTGGCAGGCTTCCTGGGTGGTTGGCTCAATGGAAAGAAATGCTAGAAGACCCGAAAATGAAGATAGGACGTCCTAGACAGATCTACCAAGGGAAAAGCCTTCCAAGCGAAGAAGAGTAAGCAGCCTTTTATACTTTAGAGGCAACATTGAAGGCAAACTAGGCACGGCTTCCAGCAGTTTTTGACTGGCCTTTTGCCCGTGCCTTCTTTTTTGTTGCGTGTTTTCGCGGCTTTCTTGCTGTTTTTTGGTTGTTTTCGAAAAACGGAATCATTTTCCCAACCTTTTCAAGCCCATTGACAGTCATTTCATAAGAGTCATGAAACTTCGCTTCAAGGGTATTCATGGGAACGCCATAGCGTTCAGCATTTTTTCTAATGCCTTTATAAATATTAACTAAACTCGGCTCTAATTTTTGATAACGCGCCTTTAAGATCTTCTCAAGATCTTTCTTAGTTTTTTCTATATTTGTGTACGGAACCAGTTTTTGGGCTCGTTTTTTTATATCATTAACCAAACTAGAATTTAGCTTCATTTTCTGATCCTCACGGAATTTTGAACATTGGTTGCATAAAGTACTTCTTATGAAGACTAACTTATTTGGTTAATTTGAGCAAATTTTCCAGTTAAATTAGCTTGTCGCTTAGCTTTGGCCTTAGAATTTTATTAAATAAAATCTTATAACGCTCGTTGACAGACTTAGGCTTAGTAGAGACGGTGAAGTCCATTGTCATTGCTTGTGAAACGTCTTCTTACCACAAATACATCGGTGCTTTAGCAAAGCATGGGTCTGTGTCCATATTATTGACAACTGTTAAGCCCGAAGGGTTCAACAGCCGAGGGTTGAAGTGGACCCCACTGTCCAGACCAAAAATAGCTTTGTATAAGTAAAACTAAAACTTGTTATTGAATGCTATAAT
>JABSRF010000221.1 GCA_013215275.1 Oligoflexales bacterium
GAGTGCGCAATCACAGGCCAGAACTGTACTAAAATTAACCATCAATGGGTAGGACATTTATTTGGAGTTACCTAAGGCATCCATATTTGGGATGTCTGAGCAAGTAAAGCATATTGCAAAAACTATCGCTTCCTTATCTTTGATTCAACCCGAGCATAAAGGGGATCTTTTTTCGGAGGAGACAGGTTTCCATATTGTGATTGCTTGCTGTGACTTTTCAGACCTTCTCTCGGTCAAAGCTTTAAAGCGAACCTTCTTGCGAATCAAGTCACCGAATACCCTGAAAATCGTCTATTGCCTCAAGCCGGAATACCCGAGAATGGATCAACTCCTATTCGGCCATGCTATTGGAGCTGCTTATGTCAGTTTTGGGGCTGATAAAGATGATAGGCTAAGAGCCTTCATTAAGGCGTTCTTATTCTCAGCCAGAAAAGAATCTAGTTCACTTAATAAGATAGAGGTAGGCCTAAAGCAAGCGATTGCTAACCATGAGCGAACCAAAATCAATAGTCTCTATCATAAGCTTAATGAAATAGGGAAGGATACAAGCCTTAGCATAATGCGGCTCAAAGTTGACGCGTGCATAGCCTTAGGACAGAGGCAAAAGGCGGGTGTCTTTATTAAGCAGATTTTACAACAAAACGGACAAGATCTTTGGGCGATCATTCGATTGGTTAAGCTTTATTGTGCTAAGAGGTCTCCTGAGAGTGCAATTGAAGCTATTTCGCTACACTCTGAATTGGGAGAGTGTGGAGTTTCAAGCTCACTGCTGATTGGGGAATTTAATTGCTTTGGTTTATTGGATTACGTAGAGCAGCCTAGCATTGTTCGAGACTTTCTGATTTGCTTTGCTGGCCTATATACAATGCAAGAAAACCACGAGGAAGCATTAATCTATTATCAATACGCCCTTTCAGCTAGCTCAAAAAGTTCGACGAGAAAAGCAAAGGTTCTCTTCAAAATTGGACAGATCTACCACAAACAAAAAAGACTTTCTGAGGCGAAGGAGTATTATACTGAGAGCCTAAAAGTAGGAGGAAGGAAATACTCAGAGGCAAACAAGCCTCTTCAAAGTCTTGAATCTGTTCCTCTCAAGACTAATAGATTAGAGAAAAAATCCCCGATCGACCTTACGAAATATGTACTCTGGAATTCTAGATATCCTGCTAAAAAGGAAGTAAAAGCTGCGCAGGGATTAGATCATAGTCACAGAGAAAAAAAAATGCAAGTCAATGCACAAAAAAACAAGCAAAAAAATCACGAAGATGAATCGCTCGTCGAATTTGAAATTTCCTAAATTATAAATTTCACTAAATCCCCTTATTTTTGTAGCTATGATCATTTTTTTCAGGTAAAGGGTATTTGAGAGTTTTTTTTGGGATAGCTTTCTTCGGTTACTTTCCAAAGTAAACGGAGTCATGCAAACCAGATTAGGTTCTTCTATCGATTACAAAATTGATAGAATTAAATTTGTAAATGCAATCTAGTCACCTTGTTAAACAGGAAGAAAGGTGTTTAAGATGACGAAAGCACCTCCAAAGCTTACAAAAATTCAAGCTAAGGCACTCGAGTTTATTCGTACTTCACTCGAGCGAACAGGAACTTCGCCAACTTTGCGGGAACTTTGTGCATATATGGGCTATTCGGCCATTGGCTCTGCACAGGATCTAGTTGCTGCACTTCGCAGAAAGGGTTTTCTGCAAACTCCTCAAAAGCAGTCTGCACGTTCATTGATTCTGACTCCCAAAGCGATAGCTCTCAAGGAGCCAAGCCATCAGAGTACTGCTAACACCTATGTTGTTCATTGCTTGGGTGCTGTTCCTGCAGGGGACCCCTTGGCAGCGGTAGAGGAACGCACAGGAACCTTGCGCATGTCTGTAAACATGTTTCAACGTCCCTTTCCAGTTCCGGACACCATGTTTGCGCTTCAGGCAAGTGGTAACAGCATGATTGACGCCGGTATTTTTGATGGTGATTGGCTGGTTATCAACAAGCAAGCGGAAGCTGAGCCCGGCGATGTCGTGGTTGCAAGGGTAGGTGGAGAAGTGACGGTTAAGCGTCTAATGCAAGATCGTCTTGGCTGGTACCTTAAGCCAGAAAACAACACCTACTCAATCCTTCGTCCAAGTGAGGATAAGCCGCTAGAAATAGTTGGTAAAGTAATCGCTTTGCAACGAGTCATGCCTTTTAACTCCCAAGTCAATTAAGAAATCCGGTTGCAACCGGATTGGTCTCCTAATCTTGTCTGTCAGTCCCACATGAGTAAGGTCCGCTTTTTCAAGAGTCGATCCTTTAATATCTTGTGTACGGATTAGTAGCTGCCCCACTTCATTCGAATACTTATGTTTTGTCCACCCACTCGCAAAGACCTCTATTTTATGAGTGGCTTATAGGGCTTTTTCCTGCTCGCAAGTCAGGAGGCGACCAGGGGTCCTTGATGATTCTAAAAAAAATTTTTAAAAAAAGACTTGCTATTAGAATCTGGTTTGAGTAATTGCTTTATTTGAGAGTGATAATTTTATTTGTGATCGATAAAGACAACATAGAAGAATTTGCACATAATGACTGCTGTACTTACATCAACTGAAATGAACAAAGCGAGTGAATTATACTGGGCTTTGGCAGCTGCATTTGTACTTAGTGCATTTTTCTCTTTTTATTCAGCATTTTTTTTCTTTTACTTCTTTAGCGTTTTGCTGGGGATAGGCTGAATCTAAGAGAACAGATAAACAGTCAACTAAAGCCCCAGCAAACAGCTGGGGCTTTTTTTTTGTCTAAGGGGAGCCCGATGAGCGAGAGAGCACAGTCAAAGTTAGAAGCAAAGCGTGAATTGTTGGATCAGATTGACAGTAATATTTTGGAGCTACTTGCCCAAAGATTCTTACGTGTCAAAGAAGTTGCTGAAATTAAGTTGGATTCCGGGGAGGCTATCCGCAACCCAAATCGGGAGCACGAAATGCTTCGTCGCTTAAGCTTGGAAGCCAAAGAACTAGGCCTAAGTGATCTATATGTGACTAAGCTTTATCAACGAATTTTGGAAGAATCGGTAAAAATTCAAGAGTATCAGGTTTTAGCTCAACTAAAAGGCAAGCAGACCTTAGCCATCAAAAAAGTGGGATACCAAGGAATTGAAAGCTCTTATAGCAGCATGGCATGCAATGAGTTTTTTGATCTTAGAGGAGAAGCCACCAGTCAAGTCGGATACTCTTCCTTTGCAGCCATTGCAGAGGACGTTGCTAAAGGGAACCTCGACTATGGTGTTCTCCCAATAGAAAATAACATCACTGGCCCACTCAATGAGGTTTACGACTTGCTCATTAGGAACCAAGTTGCCATCGTCGGTGAGCTTGAGTACCACGTGAAGCATTGCTTAGTTGCAAAAAAGCAGATCGATCTTCAGAGTGTGGAACGGGTATACTCTCATCCTCAAGCTCTGATGCAATGTAGTGACCTCATCGGTTTGATGGGAAAGGCTCAGCCCATAGATGCAAATGATACGGCAGATTCAGCGAAGCAAATAGCTGCGAGTGATCGTGATTATGATGTGGCTATTGCCAGTGAGGAAGCTGCACTTCGTTACAATTTAGAGATCCTTAAAAAGAATATAGCAAACAAATCAAATAACAATACCCGATTTGTCGTTATAGCGAAGAATCAAGAGCTTGGTGATGACCGTGTTAGGACCAAGGTAAGCTTACAGGTTTCTACTGGAGGTGATAGCAATCTATTGTTGGATGTGCTCGCGATGGTTCGCTCAAAAGGATTTTCATTGGGAACTTTGGTTTCAAGGCCACACCCTCATAAAAATCAAGAGACCGTTTACCTCCTCGACTTGCGGGTTACGAATCATAGTACGTGGCTGAAAACCCTGGATGAGCTTAGGTCTATGCTACCATATGTGAGAGTTTTAGGAGCTTACCCTGATCATGAAGAAAAGCATTTAAACCTAAATACGTTAAGCAAAGCCGAGGAGCCTGCCCTACAGCCAGCTGAAAAGTCTCAGAAAATAGATTATAAAAACACCTTACCATGCCCCAAGGAATTGGGTCTCGATAAGAAACCATATAAATTAAGCTCCCGTATTAGCAAACAAGAGCCAACAGTTTTACAGATTGGCAACTGTAAGCTTGGTGGGCAGCACAAAGCTATCATAGCGGGGCCTTGCTCTGTAGAGTCGAGGCAGCAGATTATGGATGTTGCTGCCCAAGTAGCACGTTTGGGAGGAGGTATCCTTAGAGGGGGCTGTTTCAAGCCAAGGACTTCTCCATATGCATTTCAGGGTTTAGGTTATGAAGGCTTACAGCTGCTCAGGGAAGCAGGTGATCGCTACAACCTTCCTATTGTCACGGAAGTGATGCACCCCGAGGACATTAAGCCTGTTGCAGAGCTAGCTGATATGATTCAGGTCGGCGCGAGAAATATGCAGAATTTTTCACTTTTAAAAGAAGCAGGTAAGGTCGATTGTCCCATCATGCTTAAGCGCGGGCTTATGGCATCCATTGATGAGTGGCTGAGTGCAGCTGAATACCTCTTAGCTCACGGAAATGGACAGGTTTTACTGTGTGAGCGTGGGATTAGAACATTTGAAACGGCTACTAGAAATACCCTAGACTTATCTGCAGTGCCTGTCTTGAAAGAGCGTACGCACTTGCCTGTGATCATCGACCCTTCTCATGCAAGTGGAACTTGGAGGTATATCCCTGACTTGTCCATAGCATCCATGGCGGTAGGGGCTCATGGTATCATGGTAGAGGTTCACCCTGAGCCAGAAAAGGCCTTGAGTGATGGCCCGCAAGCCTTGGTGTACCCAATCTTTGAAGATCTTATGAGGAACGTGCAGCAATACCTTTAGTAAAAAATCATTATTTAAGCTTTTCCCCCTTTCGCTTCAATGAGCCAATAACAAAAGAAATTCGTGCTCCCCTTGTTATTGGCAAACACTTATAATAATAATTGTTTATAGATATGTGAACCAGATGGCCCTTAACCTTGTAGCAGGGACGGGTCCTTGCTGCCTTGTTAAAGCTTATTTAAAGAAGCTGAGGATATTTTATGAGTAGCAAAGAACAGAAGCTGAAAATCTTTTACGATGGTCTTTGCATCATTTGTCGGACGGAGATCAAAGCTTATGAAAAGTGGGATAAGCAAGGAAAATTGGAGCTGGTAGATATCTCTCATCCTCAATTTTCAGCTGAGGCAGAGGGCCTAGAGACAAAGCTGGTTCAAAAATACCTTCATATTAAAATGCCTGATGGCCGTATTTTAACTGGAGTGGATTCATTTATAGCAGTTTGGAAAACCTTAGACATTTTTAAACTGCTTACAAAGGTTGCCGAAAATTCAATAGGAAGAAAGTTTTTTGATTTAGGCTATCATGTTTTCGTGATTGCTCGTCCTTACTTACCAAGGCGAAAGACCTGTGATTCCCATGCTTGTGATTTGAAGTAGTGTAAAAGCTTTAGGCTTATCATTACCTGATGGCACGTGACTGCTCTCTACCCGTATCTTCGGTCCGGTCGATGCTATTGCCATTTTGTAGCCTATACCAGTCACTACCTTTCCATGGCTTAAGGGTTTCCCAGTTAAACTCGTGCTTACATTGTGGGCATGTCATATGGAGGCAGCCCTCTGCTTTAGATATGGGAATCTTGCATCTTGGGCAATCCTTTATCAGATTATTCTTTTTAGAAAGGTAGAGCGGGTCATCTTGATCCTTTAGCTCTCGGTATTCTTCGCAGCTGATAAACTGGTTGTGATCTTCTTTGCATTTCCAGCATTGGTTGTAATTACATAATTCGCATGTATAACGAGTTCTGGATGATGCAATAGGTTTTAATCTCCCCCCTTCGCAGTCGGGTCTTTTGCAAGGAATCCACTCTGGCGACAAGCTAGCTTTCTTTCTCACAGCATTAAATTTAAGGCGTGCATGGAGGTAGGATAAATCGTTGAGTCTTGCTGGTTTACAACAGGTTGGCATCGGACAAGTTAAAGGCTCCATTTCAGATAGCTTCACCTTGATGAGGCCCTGCAAGCAGTTTCCGCAAATTGAGTGCTGGCATTGAAAAGGATGTAAGAGACCTGAAGAGCTTTCATGGACATCTTCATAGCAAGATATGCACGGAGTTGTCGCCATAATGTTTCCTTGGCAACAAAGGTCTAGGTGGTCTTGTCTCAGTCGCAACTGCTTGCTTAAATAGTCGCTGTAGCGAAATATAAAATACCTTTATTTAAAGGCTTTTGACTTCATATAGCTCTTTACTTACTTT
>JABSRF010000222.1 GCA_013215275.1 Oligoflexales bacterium
AGAAAAAATCCAGCCAAAACGTGCTAAAGCGAATATTTGGGGGATTGGCGATTACATTTCGCTACAGCGACTAACTATCGCTTGAACGAGACCTTGGTAATTGGCTTAAACCTAGGATTTGGTCAATATAAAGGTGAAGCTCAGTTTGACAACATGGATTTAGACCAAGAAGTTTCTGCAAATGGAAGTGGTGCCTTTGGAGGGATCTCCTTTGCTTTTGTGGGTGAACTCTAAAGGATTAAGTTTGACCGGATCAAGAATCTTAGGATTTACAGTTTATATTCTGCTGTTTGTGGCAAGCATTCTCTACACGCTAGATCTAGGCCAAGAAAATAGCGAAGAGCTTTTCCTATCAGAAGAAGGTTTGGAATCTTATCAAACCTTTCAAAATCAGATTACTGAACATCAGGTATTGGTGGCTCAGTACGAAAAAGAGCCCATAGATGTTGCTGATTGGGATGCGTTGAACAAACTCGTCCTCGCAATCAAGGAAAAGTTTCCCGCTGTGCTTGTTTTTAATGCTTCTGAGGTTTATGGGTCTGGCTGGGATTACTCATCACTGGATACTGAACTTAGTTTTTTTTACAAGCATCCACAACCTATGCTGCCGCTTCTAGGAAAAAACCACCAGGTTCTCCTACTTGCCTTACCTAAAAGCTTCGAAGTTCAGCAAGTTTCAGACCTTATCGATTTCTTAAAAAAAAGGAAAGAGCTTGGAATTGCAAGCTTTAGTGGGCTGCCTTACATTAATCACACCCTTAATGAGTATGCTGACAGTATTCGATTTACCATTTTTCCGCTCATGTTTTTAGTTAGCTTCCTACTATCCATGTTCATATGCGGTTCCTTTATTAATGGACTAATCGTTTTTCTGCCAAGCTTGTTGGCTACCTTTATAAGTTTAAGCACGATCAAGTTTTTTTTCTCCTCTATGAATATGATCAGCTCAATTGTCCCTTTGATGATGTCTGTAGTAAATTTATTTAGCGCTTACCATCTCTTCTATGCTTGTAAATCGAGCCAGTCATGGCTTGAGGCTCGCAAAAAAAAAATCCTTCCAATCGGACTTATGATCGTCACCACCGCAATTGGGTTCGGAAGTCTAGGGGTGAGTGACATTGCCGTCATTAGGCAATTTGCGATACTCTGTGCATCTCTTATTTTTATAACTTTTTCACTAAATATCATATGGTTTTGGCTGTGTTTTACATTGATCCAGAAAGAAAAAAACCAAGAGCCACTGGTTTACAGGATTTTTCCATCTCGCATTTTTGCGACAGGTATGAGCTATCGATCTATCATATTGGTGGCAGTTGCTTCCTGTATCCTTGCTATTCTGATGGGCCCACGTATCCCGTTCTTAACTGATGCCACCGCTTATTTTCCAAAGGGCTCCCATTTAAGAGATTCAATTAGGAGGGTGGAGAAGAAATTCATGGGCAATCCTACTTTTGACTTGCTATTGAGGTCCAAACAGGGGAATCCATTTAGTTTTAAAGAATTGAAAGAGATCTCAGATCTAGAGAAAGAACTGACAAATGAGTTTTCGGGCGAATACCGTATATTGTCGAGAAATGCCATGGTGATGGAAGGCAATGAACTTTATTCGGGCCAAGGCTCTCTCCCCAACAATAAATTCGCATACCAAAATATTGAAGGCTCTATTACCCCAGAGCTGCGTCAATCATTTCCCCGCGAAGAAGCCTATCGGATTGCTTTGATGGGAACAAGCCTTAATAAAGATGTTTTTGAAGACCACAAGAAAAGAATCGCAGCGAATAAACTGCTACAAAAATTCAATTGGGAATTTAATGGGCTTCATTATCAAATGTTAGAGGCACAAAACAACTTGATTGGCATCTTGTTTAAAAGCTTTCTTATTAGCTTAGGTTTGATTTCTCTAATCGCATTCAGTTACTTTCGCAATGGGATGGTATTCCTAGTTTTCCTTATGGTCAATATGATACCAGTCATGGCATCCATTGTTTTTATGACAATCGCAAATTTGTCCATCAATATCGCAACCGTCATGGCTTTTTCTATCTCCCTTGGGATGATTGTCGATAGCACGATTCATCTCACCTATGATATTTCAAACAAAGTGCCATGGGAGACTTTCTACAAAACGACTTTGATCCCAGTTGTAGCCTCTTCAATCTTAATTCTCATTTCATTTATTTTGTTTGGTTTAAGCGATTTTTTACCAATTTGGCAGATTGGAGTGCTGTTAAGCTTCAGCATAAGCATCGGATTTATCATGGATTTATTCGTGCTCCCCACCCTTTTACTAAAATCAAAATATTATGATAAAGCCCTTTGAGGCCATGCAGAAGGTTTCAATCATGGAAATCATTAAATTACTATTCCTACTGACCTTAAGTTCTTGTGTCTCGGCTACTGACATCATACTCGACGAGTTTGCCAAGATAAATTCCAAGGTCTTAGAAGAGGGGGATTGGCACCTAGCAGCCGATGCAATGCCAGGGCTTGTTCTCACTGCTGCTAATATCATGCGAGCAAGACCTCATGACCTAACGGCAAAAGCTAGGTATGTGGAAATTCAGTTCCTTTATGTTTATAGCATCCTACAAACTAAATGGCTTAGCGATAAGTGGATGCAAAAAACGAGTACTCAAACGACCATAAGACTAGGAGAAAAATATAGAAATTTGGTTGCAAGCATAGAGAGCCTGCGCAAAGCGGGAAAAAGCAGCCCTAAGCTCACCTTAATCTACTTGATCAGTATCTATGAGTGGTCTCGCCTGCCTGGGATTGGCAATAAGGCCAAAATCCTGCTTTCCAAATTAAACTCCGAGGCAAAAAACCTTTGCCATTTAAAGCACCCAGACACTGCTGATTTTTGCACTCTTTTTCCCCTTCAAGTTAAGCTACAGCAACGAGGATTAAAACCATCTAGTGCAAAACGCATTGTCATGGAAATAAATAAAAAGAAGTACAAGGACAGGGGTTTTGCTAATATAGTCCTATTAGAACAATATGTGATCCCTTTTGAAGACGAGTCTTTCTTAAATTCTAGGTGGCTCAAGCAAGAAGGGATTAATTCCTTGTGGCTAGCTACTGCCAAGCAACGCATGCTGGGAGCACAAAAAGCTAAGGATTTTCTTTTCTAGGTGAACGCTGTATGAGCACAACTTTCTATTCTAAAAAACTGTTGGGATTACTTCTCTGCTTTTTACTAACGCCAAGTATTGCTTTCAGCCGTAAACTCAACATGCATGCCAGGGTCCCCATTGGAGGAGCCATGGAAAAGTCCCTTCAAGCTTTTGCTTCTCAGGTGAAATCAGCCACAAAAGGCAAAACTTTCGTTAAACTGAGGTTGGGGGCTCGCGCAGAGAGTCCTGATAAGATTCTATCAGCAGTAAAAAAAGGGACGATTGACCTGGCCTTGGTTTCGGGAAGGGCCTGGGGAAAACAATTAGACTTTAGATTTGCAGAAATTCCTTTTTCCTTTACCGAACGGGAAGCCAATTCAATCTTGACCCAAAACTATAAGCACTTCGAAAATCTAAGCGCCAAACAGGGAGTCCGACTCCTTAGCGGATTTCTGGGTGCACCGATTTATGCGTTAAGCACAGTAGCCATTCGTGACACGCAGGAGCTTAAGGGCAAACGCCTAATGGTTCTAGGGGAAGATCCCATTATCCAAACCTTTGCAAAGGAATTTTCAATGCAGCCTGTTCGCACTGAGCTTGAGGCTGTTTTCAATAAAATTGAAAAAAAAGAAATTGAAGTGGTATACGGACCTTTACTACCAATGCTTGCCTTACAGTGGTTCGGGCCCGATCGATTCATACTTAAGGATGCCATTACTCACAACCCATTTTGGATCATCATTAATCCGAGCACTTGGGAAGAACTACAGAAGGAGATTCCTTCATTACCCCAATTTGTTAAGGAATTCAGCAAGAAAGCAAGTAGCTCAGCAAGCGAGCAGACTAAAGATTTATTTAAAGATATCTCAGAATTAAACGTAAAGACAGTTTCCATTAAAGACTCCAAAAACCAGATTTCAAAATATCGGATATCCACTGCAAAGATTTTACAGCCCATGATGTCACAAAAAATGCAGGCGATACTGAATAAACTTCTTAAATAAGGAAAGCTTGATGCCATTTATAAGTTCGGTTGCCTCTTGTCCTGCACCCTATCGTTATTCGCAAGATGAGATTGCGCTTGCATTTCGGTCAAAATGGCAAGAAATCATGTTCAACCCCGATCGCCTTTTAAGTTTTCATCAAAATAGTGGGATCGAGTATAGGCATCTAGCTTTTCCAATGGAATACTATGAAGAGCTATCTGGCTTCGAAAAACGCAATGAAGCTTACCTTGAAGCTTCCATGAAATTATCAGAGAAAACCGTTAAAAAAGTTCTCTCCCAAGTTTCTTTGCCACCCGAGTCTTTATCGCTCATAGCGAGTGCAACGGTCACCGGACTTCCAATCCCAAGCCTTGAGTCCCGATTGATAGAAAAGCTAGGCCTATCTCATTCTATTAAACGCCTTCCCATCTTCGGCCTTGGTTGCCTAGCTGGTGTGGCTGGCATTAATCGTATGTATGACTACCTCATTGGGCATCCCAACGAAGCGGTTTTATTTTTTACGGTTGAGCTATGCTCCTTAACTTGGCAGGTGAATGATTCTTCTCTAGCTAATCTAGTTGCGAGTGGGCTTTTTGCTGATGGATGTGCTGCTGTCCTTTTGGTAGGTGATGAGCATCCTCTTGCAAAAAAAGCTCCCATGAAAATAAGGCAAGTAAAATCCCATTTTATTCCAAATACTGAAAGGGCAATGGGCTTTGACGTTTTAGACTCTGGTTTTAAGGTAGTCCTGAGCCCCGAGGTCCCCAGTATAGTCAGAGAGTCTTTGCCAAAAATCATTGGTGATGCTAGAGCAGCTGCAGGCAAAGATTTTGATTTCTTCGTCACCCACCCAGGAGGACCAAAGCTTCTGCAGGCATTTGAAGAGGTGACTCAAAGAACAGGGGGATTCAATCATAGCTGGGAATGTTTAAAGTCATTTGGAAATATGAGCTCTGCATCGGTTCTGTTTATCCTTGAGAGAACCCTTGCAAAAGAGAGGTTTTCACCAGGAGAAATAGGGCTCATGTCAGCATTTGGACCAGCTTTCTGTGCTGAAACCACAATTATTGAGGCTAATTAATGCTACTATCCACCTACTACCTCATCTTATGTGGGGTGACGTTTCAGCGCTTAGCTGAATTGAAAAAAAGCGAAAGAAATGCCAAAGTCCTGGTCAATGATTTTGGCGCGAAGGAATACGGCAAAAGCCAGCTTCTTTTTATGAAGGCCCTTCATTCCCTTTGGCTCGTAGGCTGTTTTTTAGAGCCCATGATTTTTAAAAGAAGCTGGGACAGCTCACTATTTCCGATGGTTTTCATAGTGCTTTTCATACTCGGACAAAGCATACGCCTATTGGCAATAAAAACACTGGGGATTCAATGGAATATTCGCATCCTTGTAGCCAATCATTTACCCAGGGTCAAAAGCGGTATTTACCAATACCTCAATCATCCTAATTATGTGGGGGTAGCCATTGAATTGTTAGCTTTGCCAATGATCGTTAAATGCTACTATACTGCCACCTTTGCTAGCTTAGCAAACTTGATTCTTATGATGTTTAGAATTACTCAGGAAAACAGGGCTTTAAATCAAAAACAGGCATTCAATTAATACTGAGGACTAAGAAATGTTAGATGAAGTAAGAACTGGATTGCTGAGTATTTTAAAAGAGCAGGGAATTCCCGTACCTCAACAGTTAAGTCGCGAGTCTCGTCTCGTGGAAGATCTAGGATTAGAGAGTATAAAAGCACTTGGGCTTGCTGTCGCCATCGAAAATCACTTTAAAATATGCTTGTATGAGGATGCTCCCATGCAGAACATCGGAGACATTGAAGATCTTATATGCTTACGATTGCAGGAGCTGAGACACCATGAACAGCATTAAGCAGTATATAGGGCAGCACATTTTCGGGGAACATGGTTCAGAGTTAGTATTTTGGAATCAGCTCGACCCTCAGGAGTACAAAAAAAACCGAATCAAACAAGATATTTTTCGAGTTACTCAATACTTAAAAGACCTAGGCATCAGAGAGCATGAAACCGTTGCTATGATTTTGCCAACGGAACCCGGATTTGTATCCTGCTTATAACCTGAGTTCGACAGAATTATATCGCCAATTGCATATTCCTGTCTAAATATTGCTCAACTTCATGTGAAGTTTC
>JABSRF010000223.1 GCA_013215275.1 Oligoflexales bacterium
TCCTTATGTAAATTCAGCATGTTACATTTAGGAGTTTTACTTATCAAATGGTCCTAAAAACGGGGTCCACTATAATAGTTGGACGGCAAAAAATGTTTGCATCAAGTTCTCAAAAACATGAGCTACGATCAGTCCTGGTAAGAAACAGCAAAATCTTTCCAAAATGATTCAGAAATTTAGTAGGCTATTCGTTGAGGTTCAATAGCCAAAATATCCAGAAACTCTAGTTTCAGATATACTGCATTATATTCGCCGGTTAAGATATACCGCACCAATATGTAACTTAATTTTCTCTAAGGCCCGATAAGACTCTTAATCAAAACATCAGGTTTTTTAAGACTGGTATGCTTTTTGGATGCCATATCTTTGCGAATTAAAGCACAATGTTGGAGCAAGTGGCAGGATGGAAAAATCATTTTTTGAAAAAGCAGTTTGCTACTTCTTTTTTTTCAAGAATAGTTATTGTCATGAACTAGAAACTACCGATTGCGAAATTCGCTTTGTCGTTAGTTTTGGCGAGACATTTGTTATGTATGTCCCTCATACCGTAATCGGTCACTTGATGCAGTCAGGCACCGTTGTATCTGGCTATCAACGTTTTCTCAATTACTTTCAAAAAACACCTAGGATCCAAGTGGAGTTTAGACTCTTAGAAGAGCAAGGCAGAAAAGTAGCTGTACCTCTCAAGCAATCAGTATCGGTTCCTAAGTCAGAGATAACAAGAATCCTAACGAAAGATAGGACAGTTCGATTCAAATTAGAAAAGATTGCTTATTCTTTTCGGGAGCACGTAAGCTATCCGACAACTGGGTTTATCAGTACAGCGGGCCCTCAACAACACTATGCTGCCGAGCAAAGCCAACCTCAATACGAACCTGCTGTCCCAGCAGCAGATCAGTACCAAGCAAGTGACGATATGCTTGACTACCAATCATACATTGGACGTTAAGGGTCTCATATTTTTTATTCTAAGCAGTTCTCAAAATATGAGAATTTTCTGTTGGAGTGTTATATTTTTCACATAAACTATAACATGCTGGTATATATAAGATTAATATATTCACAAAAATAATAATAAATGTTCCGCGAATGTTTTCTTTGATTTTGCGGCTAGGACTGGTAATTATTTTGCACAAACTGGTTAAAGCTAATCAAAACTCCAAAAAATCAATTGTCCATTGTCTGAGTCTCTCTTGCCTTGTTCCTTAGCTGTCTGACAAACCTTCATTCCTATTTCCAAAATTAGCTCTGCATCCATTTTCCTGGAAACACTAACCACTCCGGCTGAGAAGCTCAGATCAAGCTTTGTAGCAGCTTCCTGTAACCTGCGCACGACTTTCTTAGCTGACTGGCTATTTGAATTTTTCAAAACTATCACAAATTCATCTCCACCAAACCTCGCGATAAAATCGGTTTTTCTCAAGTTGTGCTGAATTAACTTTGCGAGGGATTTTATAACCTTATCTCCTTCTTTGTACCCTTGTTCAGTATTGATTTTTTTGAAACCGTCAATATCCAGAAAGACCAAAGAATAAGATTGCTCAGTAGACTGATAGCGTTCCAGAATTTTGAGATACTTTTTGTCAGACTGCTTAAGCTTGGACTCAGAAGTGATCTCGCTGAGGTTTGAGAGTTGAAAATCATCTAAATGATACTTCAGCCGACTTATGACCACTTCAGCCCCTTCTTTTGGCGTTTCAGGGAGCAAGAGGGTCCATTGGTGAACATTGCTTGACTCTTTTATGAGAGTATCCTGGCTTTTTCTGAGGAGTAAATCTCTGGCTTCAATGGGATCTTCTTTGCTCGAAAATGTTACGATTGAAAGAGGGTAGATTAGTGGATGGTCATCATGTTGAAGTTTACATAAGTACTGATGCAAAGATCTTTTATCGTTTAGGCCAGTGAAACTGTCTATTCCGGGTATGTTCTCAATGTGGAGGTCTTTCGCAAATGCTGGCAATATCGATAAGCTGAGAAGAACTCCAATCATCTGGTATATAGGATATTTTTTCACCATTTCATTCTTTCTTTAACCGCTAATTAAAAAAGCCCAGATAGCTTAACATATTTGATTTTTTAGAGCCAGGCCCCAAGCTATAAATCCAAATTTATGGGAACTTATAGGTAAGTTTGAACCGCGGCTTAACGGTTTCTTTGGTACATGAATAGAAGAGTTGCTGATCTCTGCTAGCAGGGCTCATCACTAGCAGGAATTTGAAAACCTTTTCTAGAAGATGTGGTCGAAGCTTACGCAGCTTTAGCCAAAATATCTGCTAATGACCGAAAGTACTCTATGACGTCTTCTCTCTGGTTTCTGTGCAGATAACGAAAGCCTCCGGGTAGGTTCTCGAGAACTTTCCGGTCTGAAAGATTTTCGAGATGTATGACATCTTTTCGATCAAAACCAAATTTTTCCAAATTGTTAAAAATGTCGTCCACGTTCTGTTTGGACGTATCACAATAGTCATTTGCAAATTCAGACCATTCTTCCATTTCAAAATTCACGTAGCGAACAATCTCAAAGTCCTCCACACCCATCAAACTTTGCAGCAGGTGGCCAACGTTACATTGGCCCATATGACCCCATTGATAACGGGTCCCTTTTGATTCGAGCCTTTTTGCCGCGGACCTGAGAGCACTAATTAATATTTTCCCGCGATTTTGCATCAGTAAAACCTCCATGGTTTAAACATAAGTAACCAATAGTATATACGCTAGCAGGGTGTAATTCGGCCGGGATATTTAAAGATTTCCTATTTTCAGAGATTTTCGAATATTTCCGTTTAGAAAGTATTGCGCCTAGGAACTAATAAACTAGGCAAGTTAGTGGTTTGTGTCTGGCAAAAAAACCTTGTTATTCTTGCATATAACAGTAGTATTTTTTGATAAAAATACCATAAAGTACATAAGGAACATTCAGATGAAAAAGATTTTTTCTGCTATTTTTCTCAGTTCAATCTTACTTAAAGGTCAAGCTTGGGCAGTTGAGTCCTGTCAAGATTTCTTTTTACTCAACTTAGCCAACGATTCTATTTGCGAAACCCGCACACATAAGACACTGTACAAGGAAAAGGATGGCTTTGGTCTAGTCTCGAATAGTGGCAAGGGTATTAAAATATATGCTCCGACTGCAGGCCAAGAATTCAACATACACGAGGCGAGAGCACATTGTATATCTAGGGGACTTCGTTTGCCAAGCGTTGAGGAGCTACAAGAATTTGTTGACGACACTTTCTCTGCACGCCTTGGAGGAGTAACAAGCTGTCAGAATGTTAACCGCTTCTTCTTTACTGCAAGTCCAACCTCTGACAATGGAAGCAAAAACATTGTTCCTTTAGAAGGGAAAGCCACATGGTCTCAACGAGACTTTGAGATTGCTGCCTTTGACTTTTCCAATAACTCAGCTGTGGTAAGGTATGAGCAGCAAAAGTTCAATACCCTTTGCATAGAAGACATCAGTCGAGCCCCTTCATCTGTTGCCGTTGACAAGCACGATTGCTCGGAATTTTGGCTAGCTTCAGCAAAGGTGGGAACAAGCTGCTACCTTGCAGATGGAAAGACTTCATTAACAAAAACTAACTCAGGCTTTGCATTCTCAGATGGAACCTTTATTTCTAAACCTGAGAAATACACAAGTGTTTCTGAGCTTGATGAAGCCAGATCATACTGTAGCATCCAAAATATGGATTTGCTAAACTCCAAGACCTTGGATTATTTACTAGAGGGGGTGACAGACAAGGAAACCACTAGAAGCCCTCAAATTTTTTGTGTCGATGAATTTGCCGGATCAGAAACTGCTGTCGTGGATGATATTAATTCAGGAAGCCTATTAGAGTGGAATCTTACCTTTAACAGCACGGGCTCTGGCTCCGGAGGTGTCCTAGGGTACCGAGTCGTTTGCGAAGGGTAAACGCCCCCAAGCAAATGATCTAATTTAGAGTAAGAATTGCTCTTCTTGCTTTTAATGTTGGCATAACTTTCTCAATTGCTCCGGCTAGCTTCTTGCCGAAAACAGCCTCTTCAGGGCTGAGCTGCTCCTCTACTAAACCATAGGAGCGCTCGGTTGATTTGTAGATAAGCGTTGCACCGATAGCAGCCGCAATGACTCCAACCCCACCAATCGCTAAGTTGGTCTTTCCAGAGCTAAAATACCTAAGATCGTTGGTTAATTGTGTCTTTTGTGCCTTATATTCCTCACTAAATTTTGCTATGTCACCTCTATCAAGGCCGTTTTTTTCTATGATCTGCCTTGCTTTTGAGGAGCTTGGGTCGCTTAAAACTGCCTTTGCATCCTTTTCGTCAAGCGAAGGTAGCTGATCTTTTGCGAAATTTCTCAGCGCATCTGCTCGGCTTCGCAAATCCTGAGCTTCCCTACCCGTTTGAGTGCCGAAGTATATCGCATCATTGATATTTAGTATGGCGTAAAAGTCCCTGAAATCAAATTGGCCATCAAAAAGCCTCATGATGGCCACACCTAGGTTCAGGACTGCCATAAGCGGAAACAGGACAAGCCGACTACGTGGGAAGTGAGACGTTAAGCCTAAGAGGATCATTCCACTCCCAAGAGCGAGAGAAAATGCTCCTCCAATGTACATACCCTTTTTCGCTACGGTTACTTGGCCACCGTTTACTTTTTTGACCTCTGCTAAACAGTTATCAACTTCTCCCTTGGAAACAGGCTCACCAATTCCGTTCAACAGGTTCTCCGTACCCTGGACGAAACTCAGTTTTCCGCAGTATCGTGGATTATGATAGGCTACTGCAAAAACCTTCTGGTCTTTAGGGTCCATTAGCCTAAAATCTTGTTTCGTAAACGGGGCCTCTTTGTTGTCACTGGCCTGGGTTAAAGAGAGGCCGGCTTCAGGCTCCGACATTGCAAGCTCCAAAAAAGCTGCTTCTTCATCCCAACTAAGCATGGATTCTGAGAATGCATAGGGGCCCTGATGTGCAATGTTTTTCAGAAGAGATAAGTTTTGGTAATCCGCTCCTTCCGTAAGAGAAAATGCCTGTTCGGTTATGACAGCATGAACTGCAATGCCTTGATCGATGGCTTCCTGCTCCAATTGCATCGCCCTCATCAGCTTTTCATTGCCTGAAATTCCAGGAAAATGGTCTGACTTTAGCTTGACCTCACCCATAGGGCTACACAAGCTCTTTTTGTATTCTAGGGTGTCTGGGCAATGTCTGAGCTTAGCAGTAAGAATTGAGTTTTCCCACTCCTTAGGGATCGCGTAGTAAATAGCCATATTTTTTACTGTTTTAATCGACCAACATTCAGCCTTGTTGCAAAGCTCCACCTCGTTAACAACGCTGTATCCTTCCTCAGTGTTCCAAGTTAGGCCAATTGCAAAAAGATCTGAGTCAGCGATAGGAACCCGGACCACTCCAATTTGAGGTGTTGACCACTTACTGAAATCATTTTTTGGGACAGGGGTTCCAACAAAACCCCCATCTGATTGCCTCGATATCCCTGGTTCCATCGGGTTAACACCTTGAAATTGCTGGCTTGAGTCCTTTGTCTTACAAGCTAGGATTAGAACAAAGCCAAGGCTTAATGTAATGACCCGTGTATCCATATGAATTACCTATCAGATTAGAATTCCGCAAAGTAATCGGATAATTTTTTAAATAGTTTACATTTTCTTAGAAGAAACATTTCTATGCAGAAATTTTTGACAGAACCGATCATGAGAAAATAACAAGAACAAGATACCATGGATTTTATCCATAATTCATGTAAGATAGCCGTCATACAAAGCCGACTACATAAAGTAAATATACAAGCCAAAGCATTAAAATTTTTAATATCTTTAGCTTCCCTGCACTGCACCACCCCTAAATCCGATAATTTATGTAACAAAAGCAATAACGTGAGGGAAATATGAAGCTTAGCTTTAACTGGTTGGTTTTACTTATTTATCTGTTGAACGCTTGTGAAAGCTCTAGCTTTGTGGATGGACAAAACGTTCCTTCTGAAAAAAAATCTGAGGACCTTTTAGCTGAAGCTGGTGTCACAGACAAAGACCAGCCTGAGGGAGGCATCACTCAAGAAGAGGAAACACCCCCAGAGGTAAAATTAGACTCTTTCACCCTGTATTGGTTCCCCGTGAACTGGACAATCGAAATAATTGCTAACCAATTTTTTCTTGGTGGCTCTGCCCACAAACCCCCGAGGTTTGACGCTTGAGCGCAGCAAGCTGTTTTATGCTACGCCCGCATCAATAATTAGCTTCCCGCGG
>JABSRF010000224.1 GCA_013215275.1 Oligoflexales bacterium
TTTGAAACCTCAAATAGCCAAATATATCAACTACCTAAATTGCTTACTAGTTAGTCAATAGTATGGGACCAGTGCCCAGAAAGCTCATCTGAGGACATTATCTGTACCAGTACCTCTCCAGAAATTTTGGCAATATCAACCTGAGCTTCCTTAAGTGCAGCAATCTCTGCAGCATTTTCATCAATGCGCTGGTTGGTATCCGATAGCTTTGTTTCGAGCTCTTGCTTGTTTAGGTTCACCATTTCTTCAAGTGTCGCAATGCTGTCTTCTAAGATGTCAACACGCCCACTGATCGCCTCTATCTGTGCGTCTTTGTCAGCGACTTGCTGGGTTAGGTTGTTGACCTTAGCCTTAGAGATATCAAGTTCTTCGGTAAGCTCGAGGACTTGAGCCTTATCGGCTGCAGCATCAGCCTCTAGGTCTATGAGGTCGTTTTCTAGTTTGAGCTTGTTTGCAACCTCCTTGTCTAAACTAGTCTGGAGAGCTACCTTTTCTTCGTTAGCACTTTCAAGCATTTGTTTATGAGTATCTAAGGAAACAGAAATTTCTTCTTTTTCTTTCTCAGCAGCAGTTTTCTCACTTGTTAAATCTTGCTTTTCAGTTTCAGCATTGTCTAGTAATGTTTGAACATTGTTCTTTTCAGCCTCTAAAGTAGTCTTTTCTTCTAACAATGTCTGATGCTCGCTGGCTAGCTGATTAAATAAACTCTTTTGCTGGGAAAGCTGCTGTTCTTTCTCGGCGCGCAGGTCTATGACTTGGTTTTTTAATTTGGTGACTTGGGCTGGCACTGATGAGCTGCCTGTGGCACCTTTTGTCCTTAAAGATTTTGAGAACGATCCACAACTGGTTTGGAGTGCCATTAAATTTGATAATAAAAGGACATAGATGCTTTTCATAGCTCACCTCTTGATTCGAAATTTTAATAGTTTTTCCCATTGGATTTAATATATTTTTCGGATTTTTTGTAGTTAATCCTTAGCAAATTTGCTAGGTGTTCCATATTTCAAATGAATTTCATGCTAATTAAAAATGACAAAAAATGACTTGGTTTACAGTGTAAAATTGAAATATACGGATGTTTTATTTGATCGACTAAATGGGGTCTTGAAAATTGTAAATGCGATTAGAATCTTTAAAATAAGTAAAAAAATCATTATTGACATAATGCTCTAGTTATAAAAAGTGATTGAGAGAAAAAGCTTGGTGCTGACGGCACCGAGGATAAGGATTTGCTTAGTTTGTTGGAAATGGCTTTCTTAGCTGCTGCAGCTCAACAGTTTCCTGTTGCACTTCTTCCTCAGATACACCAAAAAGAGCAATGTTTGCTGTTTGATTGATCGCTAAGATCGAGCTTTTAAGAGTATAAGCTGTAAGATCAATGGCACCCACTGCAAATGTGGTTACAATGCCTAATGCTGACTTAAGGAAATATGCAACTGCACCGAAGATGCTTTCGATAATACCGCCAGTGAGCTGCATGCCTTCTCCACAACGCTGGGCATAGTTATTTAAAGCGAGTTTAACCTCTTCTTGAACAGCACCTAGCAACTCATTACGTGTATCGATATCAGAAGCAGCTCCTGCTTCCTCTGCTTGCTGTAATAATAGAATGACTTTTCGCGCCTGATCTACGGATAGGGCACTTGCTTGTAAGGCATCTACCTGTTGGTTTCCTGTTGGTGGGTAATACTTACAGAAATGCTCTGCGTCGTTGTATTTCATTTTTTCTTTATCGTCGTCACCACCCAATCCTCTAGCTAAGATATCTCCAATGTTGCCATTGTCATCCTCTTTGTCACCACTATTGTTTTCAGTCGCCTGCTGCTTTTTTGAGTCAGACTCGCTTTTGACTATAGTGGCTGAATGATTCGTATGTCTTTTCGAACTTTGTGACCCACACCCTATAAATAAACCTGCTAATAAAATTAATAGTACCCTCATAGTTACGCTCCTGTGAAGTAGAAAGATACAAGCATGTTAATGTGCAAATTCTTTTGTTTGTTTTTTGTTTGATACTATTCTTTTCGACCGCAAGGACGAAGTAATCAATCGAAAACGGCTCCTAACTCGGTTTGATAGTGGTCACAGGAGCCACTAGGCTTAAATATGCAAACAAAACAGGATGATAGAATGGGCGTCAAGATTGCCAGATTATGTAGAATCTGCCTGTAATTTGCAGGAATATCCGATTATTTTTTGCGAGGGGATGATTTTCAGATCGCTAATTTTGGTGGTATGAAGCTCACTTTATCATTTGGTCTGTCGATAGAGAAGCAACTCGTAAAACAGAATTACAGTTCTAGTACAATAAAAAAATATAAAAACATTAGATTGAATGTTTGATCTAAATAAAAGGTGAATTTTGTCGATAGCGTTAGTATAATCAATCTCAAAAAAATTAAATTTCATTTTTGTAAATGTGATTGCAGGTGGAAAAATAGGGGGAGGACAAGAGTACGTTTTGTACTCTTGATATTGGGTGTTTAGTTGGAAGCGGTGCCTGTTTATTCGGGCATCGCTTCCACAGGCACCGAGTTAAGCTCTAGCCTTTAAACCATCGGTCTACGTTGCCTTTACACATGTTAGCGTGCTCGACATATTTTTAAATGCTCTTAAATTTCAGTAAATAACTATCCGAAGCTATCTTTAAATCTATACCATGAGCTCTTGAGAAGAATGTTAAGGGTTATATGAAGCTGAGGCTTAAACAAGATGAGAATGTTCTGGGAGCTAGTAGGAAAAGTAGATCGTAGTGGAGCTTGTAAATCGGTAGGCACTAGGATGCCTCAGCTTCAAGTGGTCTAATATGCAGAGCAGTAATCTGGGCAATCGTCGTCGCTAGAATCATCACCCGCATCATCACCCGCATCATCACCAGCATCATCACCATCGTCTACAGCACAGTAGGTGCGACCATTTCTTGTAAAGCAGTTATCGTCCATACCGTCGTCGTTGCCATCATCATTACCATCATCGTTACCGTCACCGTCACCACTATCTCCACCATCGTCAGATCCGCCAGAGCAGAAAGACACACCTAAGATAGCTACGGTTATTGCTGAACAAGCTACGACAATAGTTGATGAGATAACACTGTGAGCAAGATTTACGAAGCCAAGAAGAGCTCCTGGAATAATCTGTGCAGCTCCTACCAAGCCAGTTAGAATCCCTTGAACAAGGCCACCAAAAATTCCACCTAAGCCTGAAGCTAGCTGAAGGTTCTCTTGGCTACACTCACTTGCGTATTGTTCGATACCTTTTTTTGCAACGTTAGCAGCTTCTTGAAGTAACTGCTCCGCTTCGAACTGATCACCTCTTGTATAAGCATCGTTAGCAAGAGCTAAATATGCTTTTGCATCTCTTGCTTGATCAAGAGTTAGTGCAGTATTGATAGGATCTGACTGCACTCTAGAACTACATCGGTACTCTTCAGGCACAGAATACCCTTCGCTAGAAGTTTGGTAATTTTGGTTTTCGTAAACAGTTGCAGTGTTCTTGTTGACAGGAGCCTTCTCCACAGTTGGTTGCACTCCACAGCTTGCTACTAAGACCAGTAGACTTGATAAGATAAAGTTTTTCATTTCATGTCCTCCGAAAAATGATGACTCGTTAGCACCTAATAATTAGGATGTTTAACATGTATAACTATCTTATCGTGCAAATTGGGTGATAACTTGTGTCCTATTTAAATAAATAGAGACTTTATGGAGCACAGAGTGTTCAGTTTACAAAACTGATTTTTGAAGAGCAAAACACAACGCCTCTTCACGGTGGGTTTCTCCGAGTCCCAGTACTTCACATTAAAGATTGTCTAACCACGGATGCTACGCACCCGCGTGACAATGACAAATATAGAGAAACCTGGTTCTCACCTCTGCGTAGCAGGCCCCTAGTCATCGCCCCTGCGTAGCAGGGTAAGGCGATCTCCGAATCCAAGTATAGATTCAATCTCATAGGAAAAAACATTGCTGTAAGGTCAAGAATGCTGCTTAGTCTATCATCTTTTTGGAGTTAATAGTTGAACTGATGGGAACTTGCAAAGAGTTTGTAAGAATGAAATTACATTAGAGTCTAAGTGAAAGCGGGGCAATCAAAACCCCCGCTTAAGAGAGGGAATTAGTCTACTGGACAGTAGGTCTTTCCATCATCACCAACGAAGCAATCGTCATCACTAGGCTCAGCAGGCTCTTCACCACCAGAGCAGAACCCAACACCAAGGATGGCAACTGTAATTGCAGAACAAGCGACTACGATAGTGGATGAGATCACACCGTGAGCAAGGTCGACGAAGCCAAGAAGCGCACCTGGGATAATCTGTGCGGCTCCCACAAGAGCGGTTAAAACACCCTGAACGACGCCACCAAAGATTCCACCAATCCCACCTTCAGCAAGATGGAAGCTCTCTTCGCCACATTCGTTGGCATATTGCTCGAGCCCTTCTTTTGCAACGGTACCAGCTTCCTTAAGAAGTTGCTCAGCCTCAACTTGATCGCCTCTGCTGTAAGCGTCACTAGCCAAATGCAACAAATTTAGGGCAAGACTCTGCTGATCTTCAGTAAGGGCTGTGTTGAAAGGGTTGGTCTGTTTTCTTGAGCTACACCTTGCTGCTTCAGGCACTGTATAGTTTTCTTGGGGTGCTGTGTAGCTCTCTTCAGCAACAAAGTTCTCACGAGTTTCAATCACTGTGGTGCTGTCTTTTGTCACTGGAGCCTTTTCTACAGTTGGTTGAACTCCGCAGCTGGTCGCTAGAACTAGGATACTTGATAGGATAATCTTTTTCATGTCTGGTCCTCCGAAAAAATTTGTCTCGTTATCACCTAATATTGAGGTGTTTTAGCATGTATAATACTCTTATCGATCAATGCGGGTGAGAACTTATGTACAAATATAATAAATAGGATGATTATGGAGCACAGAGTGTTCACTTATGTTTGTTTTTGATGAAATCTCAATGAGGTAGCTTTTTGAAAGGCTTAAACTCGAGGGGGGTACAATGGGATGGTTTTTGCTTATCCTTACCTAATCGTTTTTGCTAGAGCAAAGCCGATGTTACTTTCCTTCCAAATTTTTACTTCGACATCGCCCACGTACTCTGTATGAGTGCCTTGTGATAACTCAAAATTATCGGGCACCTTAAACTGAAAAAGCGTCAAGTCATTTTGATCGCTCTTTGATTGTAGTTTCAGCTGTGCTGCAATATGGCCTTGGATAGAGCAATAACGTCCACCTACAAGTGCGTACAATTGTCCAATTCTACTGCTTTCTTTAACTGCAAAGTCTAGGCGGTCCAACGAGCTTCCCACCAGTGCGTAGTCGTCACTAAGGATCTCTGATGGCATCTGCTTGCTATGATTATAACTAACTTCTTTTGCGATGCGTAAAGTTAGAGACTCGTTATTTCCCAAATAAATAAAGGAAAGCAAGACAGTCGCTACCAGAAAGCCCACTCCCCCAGATAATGCCCATTGCATTCTTTTCTTAAAGTGAGTATTGCCTAGTTTCTGTAAGTTCTGCAATTGGGTTTCATTCAACTCTAGAGAGTAATATTCTTTCAGAGCTTTATTAAGAGGCTGTTTCATTTTTTTTGCTCCATTGTTTCAGCTTTTTTTTTGCTCTATGTAATTTAGATAATAAAGTTCCTTGGCTAACTTGCAATAGTTTTGACACTTCTTTGTAAGTCTGACCCTCAATTTCAATGAGATAAATCAATTCACGTTCTTCCGGCGTTACCTTTTCCAGTAAACTTGCGACCTCCATTTGATCGACTAAAATGCTTTCTAGTTCCAAGGATGCTTCCTCGGGGACTGATTCCACATACTCATTCTTCGATCCCTTTCGAAGTGTATCAAAATAGTGGTTCCTGATGACCATCTTGATGTAAGCTTGACGTTTGAAAAGCATTCTACCTTCCACCTTGATTAGGGCGTCATGTACCAAATCATAGGCATCGTTGCTATGGTTTGTTAGCGCGAGGGCATATCTATAGTAGTTATTAAGTTCGTCTTGGCTATACTTCATCAGTCCTTCCTAGTTTGCCTAAGTATCGCTCGCCTTGGTCTTCTACGACGACAACGGTTTCAGATTGACTGAGATTAATTTTATCATAACCTGGATCTCTAATCACAATGCCACAATACATCCTGTGAAGCCCGTCACTAATGCTTTTTGAGAAGATTTATAAAGTTGCAGATT
>JABSRF010000225.1 GCA_013215275.1 Oligoflexales bacterium
TCCTTATGTAAATTCAGCATGTTACATTTAGGAGTTTTACTTATCAAATGGTCCTAAAAACGGGGTCCACTATATTGCTACCCAAGCTGGTAAAGATTAAACAAACGATTTTTGGTTAATTTTAATGTTATGAAACATTTTGAACAGTATCGTCTGAGCTATGAATACATATTATATTCGACTCAATAATCAGTCACTAGAGCCTATCAGCCACACCAGTTAGAGTGAAAATATCCTTAAAAAATAATAAAAATTATCCGTAAGAGTTCTCCATTGAAGCTTACAACTCGATATGAAATATATGAGATCTTAACGATCCCTTTACCTCAATAAGCTTTGATTCCTTAAAAAACCCTTGTTCTTCAGCCAGTTCCAGCTTAGGATATTAAAAGGTTGTCTTTTTTTTGTCTTAGCTTGGGTTAAGAAAACTTCGTTCATAAAAGTTATAAATTAATAATCCAATCAGTTGAAAAAAGACAAAAGCAAAGCCTAAAAAACAAAAAAAGGCATAGCCTGTATATTTTTATGGAATTTTTTCTCACGAACAGGTAAAAAGCCTTACTGAGAGTATCGTTGTGACGGACCTCTTTTTCACCAGCTTGAACTGGCAACTTGAAGAACGGTACCTCTAATTTAGAACGCTTGTAGGGAAACACATGACTAAAAAGATTGCCATACTTGGAAGCTCTGAGTGCACCAATCAAGCAATTATGAAAGCTTTAAATCAAGATCAGAGCAACATCCAAAGTTTCATCAAATTCTTACCCTTTCCTAAATACCATATGGACCCTGACTTACCCATGGGACGAATATCAAGGGTTCTTAACAAGCTTCCTAGCCTTTTGAAGCTCAACTCAAGTCAAGTGAGCAAGGATCAGAACCTTTTCTTGCCAATTTTCTTGTTCTTAGCAAGAACCCTTTACGGTGATATTGAAAGGCATATCCTCTCCACTTATAGGCCCCATTATCTCATTAACAATGATGAGTGCTTCATAAGTAGCACCTTCGACTTCGATGACCTCCTAGTTTTCATGCATTCTGCAGGTGGCTCCGAGAGGTTAACGGACCTATTATTTACTTTGGAAAGAGACCTGCAACCCTCAGAAAAAAAGACCCTAAACTCATGGCTTGCAGTGCTTGGGACCAGGAGTCATGCCATTCACCCTGTCAGGTACCTTGCAGATATTGGTAAATTAGTGGTGAAGATCGCAAGAATGGATTTTGCTGAGCGGTTTTCTGCACTCAAAACCTTATACAACAGTGACCTTCCCGACCAAATCATCCTATTAGAAGCAGGAACATCAGAAGCCTACCTTGAGCTCGACCGTTCCTTATCATCAGAAGCTTTTACCCACAAAAAGCCTAAGCCTCATTTGCTCAGCACCATTAAATTATTTCAACAAATCGATCTAAACTTAGAATTAGTTCGCCTGAATCTAGATCAGTTCAATTCGGAACATTTCTTCACCTCCCTTCTTCATGGTCACACCAAACCACTTAGTCACCAGTCTTTATTTGTCAGGGCTTCAGCCTCAAGCTACTTGATGTAAACTTAGTTTTGTCGTAAAAATTAGAAACAGTGAAAATCCAAGTTTTTTCGAGGTTTCTGTGATAGACCTGCCAAGCCCTTACCTATTGTTTCTAGGCAATGCTACTGATGAGCTCGCAGCTAAAACAGCAAAGGCCTTATTTGAATGGGCGCCTGAAAAGTGCTTGGGACAAATATCCCTGCCGGAGTGCACCGTCAAATTAAGCTTGCCCGAGCTAAGCATCCAAAGGGCTAGATCTATGGGGGCTGCATCCTTAGTCATAGGCTGTACAGCACCAGGTGGGAGTATTCACCCTAGCTGGCATCCCATCTTATTGGATGCCCTGAAAGAAGGGCTGCATTTAATTAATGGGCTCCATGAGCAATTGGCAAGCATACCAATTTTAGCAAGTGAAGCAGCCAAAACGAACAAGCAGATTATAGACCTAAGACAAACGTCCACCCCCCTTCCTATTGGCAAGGGGTTGAAGCGGCAGGGCAAGCGCCTCCTCACGGTAGGGACAGATTGTTCAATTGGAAAGATGTATACCTCGCTCTGCCTATACCATGCCCTGAAGGAAGCAGGAGTAAAGTCTAGCTTTAGAGCTACCGGCCAAACGGGTATGATGATTGCTGGAAGCGGGGTCGCCATAGATGCGGTGATTGCTGACTTTATTGCGGGTGCTGCAGAGCAGTTAAGCCCAGGGAATGAACCTGAGCACTGGGACATTATCGAGGGGCAAGGGTCCATTATGCACCCTTCTTTCTCGGGGGTATCATTGGGCTTACTGCATGGTTCCCAGCCTGACGCCATTGTCCTATGCCATGAGCCAACCCGCACGCATATGCGTGGTCTCAGCCACTATCCCATGCCTAGCTTACAAGAGTGTTTAGATCTAAGCTTAAGCCTGGCTAGGATCACCAACCCGGAGGCATCTTGCCTTGGAATCAGTGTTAACACCTCTAGGCTAAATCCCGAATCTCGTAAAGAGGTGCTTCAACAGATTGCAGATGAAACAGGTTTACTGGCTGTCGATCCCAAGCTAGATATAACCCCACTCACCGAAAGGATCCACAGCTTGTGTTAAGCATCCAAGCACATTCAGAGTCTTGGACTATTAGAGGCTCATTTAACATTTCCAGAGGCAGCAAGACCAAAGCTGAAGTCGTTGTCGCCCAAATCTTCGAGGGTGGCAAACTCCTTGGAAGAGGAGAGGGAGTCCCCTACCCTCGTTATGGCGAATCTACCTTGAAATGTATCAAAGCTATCGACGACATAAGCAAGGCCTTGTCCGAAGAACCAAGTAGGCAAAAGCTCCTTGAGATGATGCATGCTGGAGCAGCACGAAATGCCCTTGATTGTGCTTTGTGGGACTATGAGTCAAAAAAAAAGGGAAAACCTGTTTGGCAGCTTGCTGGACTAGAGCCACCGGATACCTGTGAGACGGCCTACACCATCGGTGTGGATCAGCCTGAAGCAATGTCACAAGCAGTTCGCAACTTGCAGGAGTGGACCCTCTTCAAGCTTAAGCTTAAAGATGCTGATGACCTTCAGCGTGTTGAGGCAGTGCGTCATGCTGCTCCAAATGCCCGCATCATTGTTGATGCAAATGAAGCTTGGGATGAATTGCAGCTGTCTGAATTTTCGCCAAAATTGCGGCAGCTGGGTGTCGAACTGATTGAATAACCTCTACCTGCCAATGAAGACCACAAGCTAAGCGGCTATTCACCGAAGGTTCCCCTTTGTGCAGATGAGTCATGCCATACCCTGAAAGATATAGAAAAATGCTTTGGCAAATACGACTATATCAACATCAAACTCGAAAAGGCAGGAGGCTTAACCCATGCACTAGCCATGCTCGAAGCGGCGAAGCAAAAACAATTGGGAATTATGCTTGGCTGCATGGTATGTACGTCCTTGTCTATTGCACCAGCAATGCTGCTCGCTTATCAAGCACAAATAATCGATTTGGATGGACCACTTTTATTGGCAAAAGACCACCCAGATGGCATCCGCCAAGAAGGTAACAAAATTGTTGGTCCTAAATCTAGCTTTTGGGGGAATCCATTTTGAGACTTACAAACAGACGACTAATAACCTTAGCATGTCTTTTTAATTTAACTTTTCCGGCATTTAGCAACGTTAGTGTTAAGATCGACTTTGCGGGAGACGCCTGGAATGAAAGTGAAAAGGGCATAGTACAACAGGCTAGTGAGGCCGCCTTTTCACGATTAATAACTGCAGGGGTTGCCAACTGCGTCTACCGGGAGTCCTTTCGCCCAGTTTATCTCGAAAAAAAATCAGGGAAATTTTACAGGAGAATTCATAATAAAGACTCTCTTCGAAAAGCTTGGTCTAGCCAGGTAGCCTTTTTAAATAAGTTCAAGCGCTTTCAGATTAAGCTGCACAAAGAAAAACTTAAAACACGAGTGCTAGGAAAAGCAAAGGTTGGCATTGCAGAGATTGACCGCAAAAACTATGAGCTCCTAAATTTAGAAATCACCATAGACCCAGAAAATCTTGCAAACAGCCGCAAGCGCTCTCCAAAGTCCGGAGACCTGGATGTTTGGATTAATACCCTTGCTCATGAGATTGGTCATAACCTAGGTTACTCCCACACAAGCGGTACTGATTGGGAAAACGACTATCCTGGCTATGTTCCCACTGAACTAGGCTTCTGCACCATGACCAACGGCAAATATGGAAGCCATTTAGGTGATTTTAGGAAGCTAAAGGACCGTATAAAAAAGTTTAAGGTTCGATAAGGGACATGTCACAGATTCACCTTTGTGAAGGTGAGGTAGCCATACCCTGAACCCACTTTCCATACACATAGATACCAACAGCAGAGATAATTCCCACAATGCCCATGATGTACCAAACATAACCAACGTTGTGGCTTTGATAAAGCAATTGTGTCAATGCTTTTGGAGCCTCTCCAGTGAAGCTGACAAGCTTATCGAAAGCCTCGCCTTGAGGAATCTTTGCGATTAAATCTGAAGCCATCCCTCTTTCAAGCAATAGATCCCTGGAAAAACGATCCTTAGAGGCGAAGGTGTCATAGAGCATGGGGCCCAGTTTTCCTTCAAGAGTCCAACCGATTGCCAAGGGAATTTGTGAGAAGCCTAAATACATAGCTTTCTTATCTTCAGGTGCAAAATTACCGATATACTCACTAAATTTCGGACTTGATAGCATCTCCCCGACACTAAATACTAGGATGGCAAAAACCATAAACCAGCCAGACGTGAAGCTCCCTGCAATAAAAAGTGCTAGTGTTGCAAACAAGGTTCCGATCACCATACTTGTGGTAGCCCTCATTTTTCCACTGAGGTATGCAAAAAAGAAACAGGTAAGCATGATGAGAGCAGCATTTAAATTAAGCATTCCTTCTGGCAAAATTTCTGTTCCTGCTTTATTCATGACCACAAAAAACTTGATGACAACGTTGTCAGTTCCCCCATTTCCAAACAAGGTTTGAACGATGACCGTGGTATCAATCCAATCTGAGATGTGAGCGGGTAGTACATCAAACAGAGCATTAAACATAAACCAAAAACCAGAAAAAATTAGGAGGTAAACCCAGACATGAGGCTTTGCCAACTCTTGTAAGGACTCCTTTACCAGGCTTGTATCCTTGATCTTACCAGCTTTGATAAGCCTATTACGTTCAAGCCTCTCTTCCTTGCCAGGTTCACGGTACATGAGCAGAAGGATAAAATTCAGGCAGATGATCGCAGCGCAGGCTAAAAAAACATGAGACCACGCCATCTTACGCATAAGTCCAGCAACCAGGGGCCCTAAAAAACCACCGATGTTAACCGTTTGGTAAAAGATCCCCCAGGCCATGGAGCTGTTTTCTCTGCTAGTAGCGTTTACCAGGGTTCCCTGAATTCCTGGCTTAAAAACGGCAGTACCAGCAGCAAGCAGCACAGCCCCGCAGAAGAACCCCGAGTATGTTGGGAAAAATGCCATGACTAAGTAGCCAGCAATTTTGATTAAGGTTGAAACAAATATGGTTTGCTTATAGCCATAGCGGTCAGAGAGGCCTCCGGTAAACACCGGCAATATGGATTGAACCAAAGCCCAAGTCATCAAGATCGTCCCAAAAGAGGACATGGTGATCCCAAGACCCCCCTTAGAAACAGGGTCTTTTGCATATAAGGTAGCAACGGCCTTGACGCCATAGTAAGCAAGGCGTTCGACCATTTCCATGCCACCTACAATCCAAAAAACATAACCCAAGCTAGCAATGGCTGCTCCCAGGCTTAGCTGTTTGATGTCCGCAAGATCGTCAGAGGAATGGCTACTCTCAACAAGATCATTGGCGTAAGTAAGGCTGCCTCCCTTAGATTTGGATTTTATATCCACCTTATGCTGTTCTGAAATTTGACTGGGATTGCTGTGGGCACCGGGAGACTGAAAGCTATCTTTATCCATAATTATGTATCCTGTTAGAGATCATAGGATTCAGGCCAACAGTAATTTATGTCACTATTTAAAGAAAAAATAAAGAATGGTTTATTGTTTGAGATGCACTTGAGCTAATACAGTGGTCACAATATAGTGGACCCCGTTTTTAGGACCATTTGATAAGTAAAACTCCTAAATGTAACATGCTGAATTTACATAAGGA
>JABSRF010000226.1 GCA_013215275.1 Oligoflexales bacterium
CGAAGGGTACTAAAAAGTCCCATATTACAAGGATCATCATAACCTAAACGACATTTTTTGATGGAAACTTCTGTTAAGGTTAAATTCATATTGTGAAGGGAACCAAGCTCAATAGCAGAGTCGCTAAACTCCTCAACGAGAACTTTAGGGTATTTGTTTGGCAGCATACCTATACTTTTCTGAATTATTACTCTTAGAGTTTTTCAAATGGTATCATACTTATATATTTATGGAAAGCTTAGGCCTGGCCAATAGGAGGTTGCTATAAATGGTCCACAAAACGGTGGTTTTAGACGCCATAGATGATACGGAAGTTGAGAAAATAAAAGCATATATGAATGTCAGCCTCCAATCCAAACTGGTCGAAGCAATTGAAGCCGTTGCAAATTTTGAGCTTGAGATGATCGATGAGCCCATGTCTGACGAGTTTGAATCCTTGGTTTGGATCCAAACGACTGGTAAGAAGCTGTTTTATCGTTGCAAGATCTACTACACTCAAGATGTCGCGTTTCGTTTATACGAGCATGCTCGCAATGTTCCTAACCCTAACGAATCTCTTGTTATTAGTTATTTGTAGGAAATGGACAATGTCGGGGCAGGAGCGATTAAAAAGGTGCTTGAAGCGGGAAATGGCTTATTGTCTCAGCTTTCAATACCACTGGCTCTCAAAAGAAAAATGGAGTTTCAATTCGCCCATACCTATGTGATGCATCACTCTCAGGCTTTTACCTTGGTGTCCAACGATTATAAACTCTACGTCAAACATGAGCTAGAGGTTCTCGACCTACCGACAGCTCATGAACTCTACAATTTCATTCTCGCTAAAGAAGAAGGTGGAGAAGACGAGTCTGATGAAGATGATGTGGAGTTATTTTAAGGAAAAAGCTTTCCAAGAAAGTCAATTAATTTCTCTAGCTTCGTCCTAAATTCAATCTCTTTATTGATAAGGTATGTGTTTACCAATACTTCATTTTCATCATCATCTGTGCCCTTGTCCTCTTGATTTAAGACAAGCTGTATTTGATCGACTTTGCCTGTGGCCTGACCTAGGGTTGATGTGTCCTCAATTAAGACTGATAGAGTGACCTTGTCCTTTTTCGCAAACGCACTTGATAAAGGAAGTGGGAAGTGATCTGGTGAAAGGTCCACCCATGGATTGCGAATGGGGTTCACCCATGTGCCTTTCTTAAGCCAAGTTTCATCAGAGATCCACCGCCCTAATACTTGGCCGTCCATCATGATGGTCCCCTTACAATTACTCCCAATAATTTCAAGTGAATAAGGAGCGTCATAGGAGTTAGGGTCGGGGAGCGTTTGCCGTGATACCTTGGTCTCCCACCAAACAGCAGAGCCAGGCTTTAGGTCTAGCGGGGTTTGAGCGTTCACGGTCTCTGAGCTCCTTGCAGCAGCAGCCTGTGTTCGATCAAGAGGATGCCAACCACGAAGGAGTTTCCAGTTGGTAAGGAGGGTGTTTCCAAGCCGCGATGCACCCCAAATTCCTTTGAAGGCATCAAAGCCTAAAGATGGGATGGATAGCTTCGTCAGTGACAAACGCCCTCTGGGCCACATAAAGCTACCATGCCCCCAAACCTCTACTTTGAATAACAACTGATTTTTACCCTGCCGCAGAAACTGAGTGAAGTCAGGGAAGTCTTCAGATTCCAATTGGTTTGATTTGATTGCGCTCCCCAGCGGAGATAGGGTTGTTAGGTATTGGCCATTTAGATAAATTCCTACGATGTCAGAAGCATGCTGGAGATATAAGGGCTGAGGCTCACGGGTAAAGCTCTCTAAGTCTTCAACAAAAAACTCAGCCTCATACCAAGCATTTCCACGGTAAATCCCAAGTTTTTCGAAAGGCAGTGGGTCCCCTTCCCACTCCTTGAGGATAGGTGAGGTCTGAGGAAGTGTCTGTGACCAAGCTTTGGCATCGGTAAACTGAATCGAGTGAGGAACGTCCTCCTCAGAAACGTTAAAAACAGGCTTTAAAACAATTTTATAGAGGTGTGACACCTTGGTTTGAGAAACTTGCCTGAAGCCACTTAGCTCCATGGGCTCTTTGGCTAAAAGAGTCAGGTAGTGCTGGCCAAAAAATTTCTGAGACAGCTTAAGGTGGGACTTTTGCCTGTTCTGTTTATCCGTTTGAATCAAATCAGGCCCAGAGATGAGTAGGGCCTTTTGGTTAAGCTCAGAAAGAGGCCAAGTTCGCGGCGCATCATGGTCATCGCTAATCATAATATAGGCAATTTTGCCGCTTTTATGCTTCAGGCTTATGAATTGGCCTGGCGCATGAGGGTAGGTAAGCGCCAGTTCTTGATCAGTGTTAAGTTCAATTTTTACACTTGGCTCTTTATAGTGGAGCTTCCATTCTGATGTTTTCTTAAGGGCTAGCTCTCCTGCAGTGCCTTTACGTCCAAACACGATAAGCAGTTTTTCAGATGGTATTAAGTTATTGGATAAGATTTCGCTTGTCGTGTATTTTAAGTCCAAGTCTTCCGCAATTTGAAGATTTGTGAGCATCAGGTGGGTATGCTCTTTCTCTGTACTTGCTTCACTGTCAGCTCCTGGATAATGAGCAAGGGGTAAGGTCATATGAGAGTAGCGAGGAAAGCTTAAACTGCCAATCTGTAAGCTGTGAGGTGGTAGGGTGATGTCCTGGTTCGTCTCGTTAACGAGGGCAAGCAGAAACTCATCGTCTCCTAGCTGGTTCCAGTAAGTGAACCGTTGCTCGCTATCAATTTCCTTGGCCCCGACCTCATGGCTTGCAATGACCACGGGAGAAGGTTCGAAGCCTCTTACTTTGGAAGGAAGCGGTAATTGCCCCAGGCGATCCTCGAAGCTATCATAGAATAAGTTAGCTTTACGAAATTCGAAAAATTTGTTTCGAAGCATTCCCGAAGGCCCGATTGCTCCATAAAAATCAATGACATTGTGAAAATAGCCAATGCTCGGCTTCACAAAAAAGCTGCGTATATGCTCACGATCGAACTTTATATGATCACCCTTGCGATTACTTAAGGTGATCGAGTTAAAATAGCCAGGGGTGTAAAAGCCCTCGATATTAAAGGCAAAGAAACCTCTCAATCCTCCGGTTAACATCCGTTTCATCGTGCTTGCATTTCGGAAAGTTTCAGTGCTCGCACTCGGCATCTGGGTGTATATCCCTTCAAACTGTAAGGGATCATGCATACTCGCAACAATATCGTAGGCGACCTTTTCAGGCATCAAGGGACCTTGGTAGTCGCCGATAGAGTTAACCATGGCATCGGGAGGGTTGTATATGTTTGGCATGGGAATCACTCCCTCCACCTGCCCCATGCCCGCAACCTTGGCATTTCCAGGACAGCTGGTTATGGGGACGTTGATGCCTTGCTCAATGAGCATATCTCGCATGGCCCTAAAGTAATCGCTTACCCCAGTCTCTTGGCCAAAGGGCCTCTCCCAGCCTCCCTTATACCGGAATAGCTTTGATCCTTGAAAAAAGCTCTCAAACCAGTCAAATTCATTTTCAATGGCATAAAGGATGATGGGACCGCCATTGGTGATTAAGTATGGTTTGATCACCTCATTGAGCTTTGCAAAGTAATGCCTTACGTAGTCAAGGTAGTCAGGATCTGCGGTCCTAAGGTTGACCATCCCGTCTCTTTCCACGCTCTTCTTGGTGGATTTTGCAAATAACCAAGCTGGAAAACCTCCGCCATCCATTTCGTTGGTGATGTATGGGCCTGGGCGGAAGTAAACATAAAGCCCATAAGTTTGAGCTAGTTCGATAAATCGCTGGATTGATGGCTTATTAAAATTGAATTTTCCCTCTTCTGGCTCTACTAAATTCCAAGGCACATACATATCTATCGTGTTAAAACCCGCAGCTTTAAACTTTTCAACCCTGTCCTCCCACTCGCTTTCTGGAAGACGAAACCATTGCAAACTTCCCCCCCTGAGGATTTTATAAGACCCATTGAACTGGAAGCCATTAGGGTCATAGGAGATGCTCTGTCTTCCCATAGTTTGCACGGGAAATAATGAAGCCAGAGCCAATATTGAAGCAAGCATTAAACTTCGGGATAACATGAGCAATCGATCCTTTCTTACGTATCGGGCTATTGTTGCTTTTCCGTGTAGGCTATGCTTGATGCAATGCTTTTTAGAATGGTAGTCCTTGGGTAAGGGTTGTCTTTATGTTCGTTTGATTCAAATGCACTGGGAAAGGCAAACCCCCAATGGTGAGTTCCTAGAACCCCTAGATAATGAGTTTGGTAATCCTGCTGTTTGGGGTTGAGCTCTTGATGTAATTTTGGCCAAAATAAAGTTTGATGGATGGCTACCTGGCTATCATTCAGCCTCATTTTGGTTCTTCTAAAAATATCCAGATAGCTTGGAGCTAAAACCCTAAAATCCGCGGTCTTAACTCCATAGCTTAGGTGATTGATGAGGGGAGAGTTGCCATCATCATTGCTTGGGTCAGGCATTGAGCCTGAGATGGCGTAGTAACGGACCCAGGTTGGCAGCTGATGGTTTTTCCACCATTCAAAACGGCTGGTGGTGGTCATCCCAAAAATCGCATCTTTAGCTTCATTGATAAAATGTTTAAAACGGCTAATATTTTTAAAGTAGCTGCGTGTGTATTGCAGTTCAAAATTTTGAGTGACTATTTTGATAAGCAGCTGATATAGACCTGCCAACTCAAAATTTGGAGACTGGGGGAGTGGCTGAGATTGTGGAAGGGACGAGCTTACTTCTTTAAGGAATACCAACAAATCTTTCCACCTCAGAGAGTTACGAGAAACGACTCCTGGAATTTTCAACCAATTGATGGGGTTATCCTCTAATTCCTCGGCAAGTTGTGATAATCGAGAAACAAGTTTATGGGATAGTTCGGTTTTGTCCCGAGCCATATTGCTTAGCTCCGAACCAAAAAGCACGCCACCCAAACTTATGACTCCTTTGATATTTTCCACCCAAGGGTATAATTCAGACTTTTCTGCTAAGTCTGATACAAAGTCTAAGGCCACATTGGCTCCTTGAGAATAACCCATGAGATAAATGTCTTTCGGAAGACCCAATATGCCAAAAACTTTGCTCAGTCGACGCTGGTAAATGGACCTTTTGTTTGCTATGTCACCCAATGTTTCCAATGAACCAAAGAGTGGCCTTAGGTAAATGAGTTTCACAAGGGCCTCCCCTTGCGCATCATCAATACTGCCCACCGAGGTCAGCTCGCTGAGAGGGCTCTCTACGATTTGCATCTCTTTAAAGTTAAAGACCTTTCCAAGTTGCTGTGATTTTGACTGGGATCTTAGTTTTTCTTGCCACTCTCTGGAAAAGTTTGAATCCTGTTTACTCAAAACATCTTCAAAGGGGCGATTGTCAATGAACTCTCCAAATATTCCAGGAATTAGAACAATTGTGATGGCATGATCTCGATCTCGAAGAAACTTATCAGGGTCTTCAATGTAGGAAAAAAGCCGACTTTGGCTCAGCTTATAAAGGTCCAAGTTTGAAACCTTTGCAAGATCTGCTTCTTTAGCAATCAGTGACTCAGGGCTTCTAATTTGATGGATATCGTCAGTTAAGCCTTCAGGAGGATAGAGGATAAATTGGGTTATTTCCTCAAGGGTATAGTCACTACGAAGAAAGCTAAAGCTAATGTTCCGCATGAAGTCGACAGTGTTGATTGATTGATCTGTTGCATGTCCTCTCATGGGAAAGGTAAGCATGATAGCAAGAAAGGTTTTAGCTAAAATGAAAAACCGAGTGGTAGGAGATGCCATATTTATTCCTGTCTCTTTTTAAACAAATTTTAACGAATCTAAATCGAACCTTTTGCTACCCTTTTGCAATGAAAATTCGATAAAATCAAGCTGATTCACCACCCGCTTCAAAGCCCTGGTATAAGTATTTATTGCAGGATGCCCACGTTTGCTGGCTTCAAAAGTTGAAAATACCGTATTAGAAAGTCTTTCTTATTCCACTATTGATCCCTAGAAAGACTCGTAGATTGTATGAAAAAAGATAAATTCGAGGAGGGGAGCGTATAATAATATGGAAAGATAAGTTAGGGAGCGTTGAAGTGGACCCCACTGTCCAGACCAAAAATAGCTTTGTATAAGTAAAACTAAAACTTGTTATTGAATGCTATAA
>JABSRF010000227.1 GCA_013215275.1 Oligoflexales bacterium
TCTCCTTATGTAAATTCAGCATGTTACATTTAGGAGTTTTACTTATCAAATGGTCCTAAAAACGGGGTCCACTATATCCAGCTAGTATTCGGGCGCCGAATTTGAAAATTGCACTGTCTATCATTCTTAAAAGGGTCGATGCAGCAGTTAGATCTTCAAGCTTCTTTGTACCTTATGGTAAGCTAATTCCTGCAGCTTCTAAAATCCCTGGTAGAAGGAAAAAGTAAATTCCAACAATTGAAAAAACGAGTATGAAAAACTTGTGTTTTGAATCTGTCATGGTGACTCCTTTATCCTTTTTTAGCGAGGCTTTGATAAATTTTTTCGGCTGTTTGGTAGCCATCGAGACGATAGATTTGCTTGGTTTTACTATCTGCAATAAATAAGACAGGCCAAGCTGATATTTTTTTGTCTGTTAGCTCGTCCTTCGTAGCGATAGATACAGGGAATGGAACCGGAAAATTTGGTTTCTTTTCATCTATTTGCCTTAGTTCTACAAAATATCCTTGATCTTGAATCTCCTTCATGGTTTTGACCATATTTTTACAATGGGGGCAGCTGGAATCGAAGTATAGGCGAAACCTAAATCGATAAGGATCATTGCTAGTTCCTTGCAATTTATTTATCTCATTTTGAATTTCCTCTTTTTCTTCTACCGTTAGTTTGTTGTGATTTTGGCTAATGTACTCGGCTAGCTTAGTTTGAAGGCGATTCATTAGTGTATTTTTTGCTTCAATAATAGCAAACCAGTTTTTGATATTTTCGTCACTTGGGTTACGGGCTACTTCCATAAAGGGTTTTGGTGGTTTGTAATCTCCTTCTTCAAAGAATTCATCATTTTTTGGATCTTTATACTTGCTCCAATTAAATTTTTCCTTCTCAGACCTCTTTTTCTCAGCTTTGTGTTGATTAGGTTTTGTTTTGAGAGCTTCTCTTTTATTCCAGTAGTCAATCTCTCTATTAAAATAGTCAAAAGCTAGAGCAATGTTCTCGCTTGATATAAATGCGATCAATAAAAAGATAAAAGTTGGTAATTGTACCATTTATTATTCCTATGCCATTCCTTCAAGTTCTGAGCAGTCTATAACTCCATTTTTCACAAGTTTTTCTAATTCCTTAGCCAAAGTGGTAGGTTTTGTTTTGTGTATGATATCCTCCCTTTCCAAATACTCAATTACGGCAATGCGACCAATTACTCCTCCTTTGCATCGTTTGCATCCTATTTTGTTGATTTTAAATCCTGCGTCTGATGGCTTTTTGCAGAAGGGACAAATCTTTCGGAGTAGACGCTGGGCAACAGACAAGTTTAAGTTGGCTTCAATGCTAAATTTATCAACTCCCAAGTTAGTTAGGCGATCTATGACTTCTCTAGCTCCATTTGCATGGACTGTTGACAGTACCAAGTGACCTGTCGAAGCTAACTTCATGCTTAGGTCTGCCGTTTCCGGGTCTCGAATTTCTCCCAATAAGATGACATCGGGATCCTGACGCATGAGTGCTCTTTGAAAACTGTGAAAGTCTCGTTCTGACGAAATATTTGACTGGACGATGCGCTCAAGCTTCTTTTCCACGGGGTTTTCCAAGGTTGAAATATTCTTTCCTTGTCTATCCATTTCCTCCAATAGAGCGTAAAGAGTCGTCGTTTTTCCACTTCCTGTTGGCCCTGAAATCACAATTAAGCCATTTGGTTTATTGATATTTTTTCTCAGGATTGCGATTTTTTGTTGATCTAAGCCTATTTGCTTTAAGCTTAAAATTTGATCTTGGTATTGAATACGCACAACAATTTTTTCGGATCCACATGATACAGGAATAGAGTTAACCCTCATGTCACATCCCAATGTAGCGAAGCTGGCTCTCGAATCTTGGGGCTGGGAAACTATTGCTAGATCTAAGCCAAGAATCCACTTAAGTTTGTTGTTAATAGGTTCTATATGATCTTTTGAAATTGCTTTCCAATCAAAGAGCTGACCGTGAACTCTAAACCGAATTAAGTAGTGATCTTCAAACGGTTCAAAATGAATGTCGCTACAATTTGATTTAACAGCATCCTTAAAGCAATTTGCTACTAGCTTTGAGAAAGGGTCATTTTCTTGGATTTTTTCATCGGGGCTTAAATCAGATGAGACAAAGATCTCATTGCTTTGTTTATCCAAGTGGTTTTTACCCAATAACAGTTTAATTACATTTTCAGATACCAAATATAGCCTGACATCGTCAGAATGTTTTTTTTCCAATTTTTCTAGGAGGATGTCAGAGAATTCAGATGCGATATATTCAGTTTGCTTACCATCATTTTCAATTAGCAGGGCACCGAACCGAATAATCTTAGATCTACAAAAAACTTTAAGGTCTTTGAGGTCGTATGGGCAAGTGGTTTTCATATACTGTAAAAGTAAGCTGTCTAAGGACTTAGGTGTTAGATACCCTAGTTCACGCAATATTCTCCCAATTTTTCTTTTTTGGAAAGGAGCGACTTTGAGCGCTGTTATCAGCTGCTCATGATCAATAGCTCCTTTTTTCTGGGCAAATTCTCCAAATTTCATAGGTTTCCTCTGCATGCAGCCTTAATGGTGTTTTTCCACAAATGTGAAACACTTCCCCTGGCAGCACCAACTGTGCATCTTGATTGCTGCCAGACAACGAAAAGGAATTTAGTGGGCTTGCCTGCAAGGCGTCCTGCTTCATTGACGCCTATTCCTCGGAGCCAGGATATACTCTGTCCTTCTTTGAAAGAGGAAGTAGAGTGGGGGTAAATCATTTGCCATTTATCGGATAAATTACTATTAACACTCCTAAAAACATCGGATCCAATACTCTTGATTCTTGAAGCAACCAATAAAGCAGCTGTTGTGGTATCAGACGAAGTGACAATGCCTGTTCGAGGAAAATGTATGCCCCATGCAGTGCAAACTGGTGCATCTGTGGGGGGATAGCGAGGTATCCATGCAGCGAATGGGTGTGAGCAGGAAAATTCTAATCCTCCACCAGACACTCCCCACTGCCCAGTAAGTCCCACTGCAGCACCTTTTGTTAGGCATGCTTTTGGTCTTGGAGCCCAAGCTAAGAATTGTGCCTGCGACTTGTCTGCTATGCCGGTTAACCAGTTTGATCCTAGGTGTTCGCTTGCAGCAGAAAAACACATTAAATCTGGAATTCCTCCACCACAAGGTAAGCCACTGAATGCCAACTGACTTAAAGGCACATTAATGACATGTGCTTGGTAGGAGTAAGCACCATTGTCGTCAACTGCTGAAAAACCTCGTATAGATCGATATGGAGCAATTTGCCACTTTGCGAAGGGAAGAGCACCAAACAAAGTCTCTCCTGGATGATTCACCACTTCTATAAAGTATCTTGGCAAATTGTAGCTTACATGTGCACATGGCCAGGTTGGTAAGGGCCAAGGACTTGGGCACCAGCTGTATTTTACTTTAAGATCCATTTCTTGCTCAAATTGCGAGGTATTGACAACATCACATGCATTGGGGAAGCTCAGCACTTTACCCTGGCCTTTAAAACTCGAAAAAATAAGCATTAAAAATACTATCGTTTTGTTCATAAATAGGTACCATTGTTCGGTTTGGCTCTATTAAAAAGAGTAATAACTAGATCTTTTCTTAACTTATCCAAAGAGATGTTCAATGTTTTGAAAAACTCGTCTTCAGAAATCCCTAGTATTTTTGAAATCTCTGTTGAGGTGAGAGAGTTCCAAAATCTAAGGTGAATTAATTCTCTTTGTTGCTCTGTCAGCTTGCTTAAAGAGTTTCTAAGATAGCTATACATCTTCTTGTCTAAGGATTCTCTCACTGCTGAGTCTATTTTATCTGTATCTTTTTCATTACTTAAATATGCATTTAATCGGTTTTTGTCGGATATTCTTTGAATAGATTCATCATCTAAATATGAAAATACTGAGTTTAAATTTTTCAAATCTTTCTCCTTATAGCGCTTGAAGAACTTGGTAAGATTGTGCAGTCGCATCAAAACCTTTATCTGGGATTTTTATTTCAACCCTATAAGTAAACCGAGTTCGCGTTGGAATAAGTCTGCCACATTTTGCAATCAAGACCTGCTGGTTATAGGACCATAAGATTTGTTCGATTCTTTTCTTTAATTTCTGCGACTCTGAAATGTTGATTGCAGTTGCTTCTACTCTTAACTGTTTTTGGTCACGAATTAGAACTACCGATAAGTAAAAACTGCTTTCAGGAAATGATCTTCTCAGCCTAAATAAGTCTCGATCAATGAACATTGACAGCTGAGCTAAGGATAAGCTTTTAGTTTCTTCGTAATATATACCCTTACAGGTAACTGATACTGGGATATCATTTTCTATTGAGACATATTGTTGTGACATTTGGTCTCCTTTAAAAATCATTGTTTCCACACCTACGGTTTTTGGGTCAAAAACATGGGGCCCACCCTGTTGTTGATCCTGAATAAGCAATTTATTTCATGCTGTTACAGACGAATTTTTTCTCTTGAGCTTCGGAGGGTTTATTGACTGCTTTTCGCCATCTTGCCCTTTTTTTTGAAGCATTTCTTTAATCCATGCGTTGCCTAGTTTTCTAAAAGCACGGTCGCGGGTATTCTTAATGGTGCTTCTGTTTAGTTTTAGTAGGCTTGCTATTTCTCTTTGGCTTAGGCCTTTCCAGAAAATTAGAAAGATAATTCGTTGTTCTTTCTCCGTTAGTTGGACAAGGAATGCCCCAAGTTTCTTTGTGAACGCCTGAAGCTTCTCAACATCGATGGATTCCTTAGCGATATCGCCGAAGCTTGTGGCATACTGGTCGATTTTCCAAGGATCATCTAAAAGGCATTCTGTTCTTCCTGATTCAACCTCTTCTTGAAGGTAATTTTCCCATGTGACCCTATCCCAAGATTTAGTTTTGGCTTTCAGCTGGCTCGTTGGTAGCAATTGGCCCTTAAATCCTTTCCAGGGAAATTTAGTTTTGCTCATTTTGGCCTCCATTTTTTGTAATCTATTGAAATCAATTAGAGTGCGGGCTCTAAAGTGATTCATATGGAACTTTTAAATTATTTTTACTTGAAAAGTTATATGTAATTCATATAGATTTCACCAAATGAAGACTGGTTTCGGTAAAAACCATACAAATGAGACTCAAGGGGGTCTGACCATATTTATGAACGATAATTTGCGCCAAAGAATTCAAAATCAGTTGCGTCAGTATCTGAAGGACTATCGCAATATTAACAATTTAAGTGCAGAATTGGCTGCCGAGAATTTGGATGTTGAAATTGCAACCTATAGGATCTTAGAGGGGAAAAAGCCATCCAATAGGGTTATTTCAGTCTTAGAATATCTCCATAAAATTGCCCAATTGAATAGTATGAGCCTAACATCATTCATTTCTTTTTTAGAGCGTAATGCGCGCACTGAAAGTGGCACCGCTGAAATGAAAAGAAAGCTCTTCAATTGGGAGCAAGAACTTTTAGATAAGTTTGATTTTGTGGGGATACCTTTAAGGAATAGGTTTCTTAAAGGACTATCTTTGATGAGTAAGGATGAAGTCACAGATAGCCTGACTTGTTTGACCAGAATTATTTCTTTGCCAAAAAATAAGCGGATTGTGCTATTTAACCTTGTGAAAGAGATGGTATCAAAATGAGAAGACGTAAATGCATCATTATTGATGATGAGCAGCATTATAGAGAAGGTCTCCAGGAATTTTTAAGTAGATATTGTGATGTCGAAACTTATAAACATCCTGATGAGTTTGCTGAGAAAGTTAATTCTACTGAAGATTTAAAGGGAGTTTATCTTATCGTTTTGGACTATAGGTTTGATACCTTTGACGCAGACGATAAAGATATTGTTTCGTTCATTCGGCAGGATCTGAATTACAGGGGGAAGTTAGTCTTGTGGAGCTTGCAGGACCGATTTTCAGAGAAGTTTATTGAACCTATTGATGCGGTGTTGCCAAAACGTTTGATGACTCTGCCTGAGATTGAGCAATGTATAGAAGAGCAAAACAAGTCCTTATAGTATTGGTAACACTTAGTATTTTACCGGCCCAATATGCTTTAGGCATAAGTGACCGATATTTTAGTTTCAATATTACAGCAGGTTACGCACTATCTAAGACTTCCAGTGTTGACGGTCTT